>JBDLWN010000097.1:0-12631 GCA_039804225.1 Chloroflexota bacterium | reverse complement strand
CTGCGAACTTCGCTGATCACTGGGTCCTTGATCCCGTTGCGGGGCTTGCTGGTGTTGCCGATGTCAGTCTCGTGGGGGGCCAGATCGGTTCGGTGACCTGGCGTGATGGCGAAGCGGCGGCCCGCGCCTGCTGGGCGGCGGGCGCGAACCCTGGCCATGGCGATCCAACGGTTGCACTCCTGCCAGCACTGATCGACCTGCATGCGCACTTTCGACAGCCTGGAGCGAACGCATCAGAAGAGGTTGAGAGCGGTACATGTGCTGCAGCACACGGCGGGTACGGCACCGTCGCCCTGATGCCCAACACGGAGCCAGCCGCCGACAACGTGGAGACGCTGCAGGCAGCGATCGCGGGCGAGCGCCACGGTGTGCAGCTCCTCTCCATCGCCGCTGCCACGGTTGGTCGCACCGGCACGCAGGTGAGTGACGTTGCAGCGCTGGTCAAGGCTGGTGCCGTCGCTATCTCAGATGACGGGAGCCCGATCGCCGATCGTGTCGTCTTCCGCGCGGCACTGCTCGCCGCCGCTGCTGCGGGGATCCCACTGATCGAGCATTGCGAAGAGCCGACCCTCACGGCCGGTGGTGAGGCGGCAGACGGACTCGTCGCCTCGCGACTCGGCCTGCGGCCCTGGCCCGCAGCGGGAGAGCTGCGTGCCGTGGAGAGCGCCATCGCCGTGTTGCGTGACGTTGTTGTATCTGTACCAACGTCGCGTCTGCACCTGACACACCTCTCAACAGCAGCGGCTCTCGCAGTGGTACACGCGGCTCAGAGTGAAGGGTTACCGCTCACCTGTGACGTGACGCCGCACCATATCGCGCTGACCGATACGTGGATTGCTGGCGATCGCCGCTGGGCCTGGGAGGTTGCCGCCGGTGACGAGCTCTTCATCCCAAGCGCTGATGCCTTCGATTCAAATCTTCGCGTCTGCCCGCCGCTGCGCACTGCTGGTGATGCGGCCGCCTGCCGCAAGGCGCTCCGCGACGGCACTGCAGTGGCGATCGGCACCGATCATGCACCGCACTCACGCGAGAAGAAAGAGCTGGAGTTCGGACTCGCCGCCAATGGTATTGCTGGTATTGAGACAAGCCTGAGCGTTGCGCTTGCGGCGCATCGCGCAGGAGAACTGTCGCTCGCAACGATCGTCGCCGCGTTGACAACTGGGCCGGCACAACTCCTCGGTATCGCTGCAACGGGTGTGACCCCGGGCGCTGCGGCATCACTCGTGCAGATTGATCTCGCCGCGACCTGGCGCCCGAGCCGCGAGACGCTCTCTGGGCGGAGCATCAACACGCCGCTGATTGATCGCGAACTCCCTGGCGTGGTGCAGCTGACTGTTCTCGAGGGCCGCCCCGCCTATCAGAGGTAAGTCGCAAACTGCGCCACAATAGGGGCATGAGCACCACACCCGCACCAGAGTCCATGCCCGAATACAAAGGGGGGCCACTCGATGCCGACCGTGGCCCAGGCCTTGGCTGCTTCTGGATTCAGGCGGTGGCACTTGTCATCGCGATGATCCTGGCCCCACTCTCGGCGGTGTTGAACTGGCCCGCCCCGATCGCGATCGGACTCCTCTTCCTTGTGGTGATCCTGCTCCTTCTCGTGGGGCAGACGTCAATCTTCCTGCTGCGCCTTGTGGCAGCTGACCGGAAGGGGCGCCGTGCACCGATGCGGAGCGCCACTAAAACGGTGGGGCAGCTCGAGGATGAGTCAAAGGGCGACATGGGGAGCGGCGACGTGGGAGAATCCCGCTGATGCCAGTACTTGCAACCTACTTCTCGATTCGACGGGGGCGCGACCCCTTCTTTAAGTTCTTCATGCGCACCCTCTTCCCGCGCACGGTAAAGGAGTACGAGAAGAAGTTCGGTATCAAATTCATCGGCTGGTACAACGTGGCGCACGGCTGGGACTTTGACAACGTGATCATGTTTGACCTCCCCGACTACGGCACCCTCGACAAGCTCGAGGCCGACGAATCCTCACGCGCCCTCGGCCATCGTGCCGGGGAGTGGATGTTTGAGCGTCATCACTCCATGTTCCTACGTGAGCGTCTCTCGTCAGATTTGGAGTACACGGGCTGATGATCTTCGGTCGAAAGCCAAAGGTTGAGGCCGCTCCCACAGAAGGTGCACCCGCGATCTCTCAAGACCTAGCGCGTCGTTACGCCGATGCTGCAGAAGCGGCAGGCTCTGAGCGACTTCTGGCGATTGAACATGCAACGGAGCGACTCGGTCGCTATCTGCGTGACCATCGATCAGTGATCCTGTCAGCTGGGCCACTCACGCTTGCTGGAACAGTTGAGGCACCAGAGTTGGTGCTGGAGCAAGAGGGCGGTTTCACCATGAGCTCAACCGATGCCGAGGGTGTGGCCTCAATGGACCGAGTCAGCATCTCGGAGGTGGTGGAGCTCTGGGGCGCCGCTGACCTCTACGACCGCATTGAAGCGGCGCTGCGTGCAGCCGCTGGACTTGCGCCACGACCAACAGGGGCGATCGTGGCGGGCCTCGGCGTGGCCGGGGACGACCGCGCGTCGGTCTGATTCTCGATGGGCAGCACGCCCGTCGCCGGTGAACTTCTTGCGATTGGCGAACTAGCCCCTGGTCGAATCGCGCTTGAGTTTCGCGCGCCATCCCTTGTTGCTGCTCTCCGCCCCGGTCACGCGCTGCACCTGGTGCGTCCAGAGTCGGGTGGCTATCGCGTGCGGCGCGTTGCCCCGGTCTCGCGCGTGGACCTGCTTCGCGGAAGCGTTGAGGTAGCACTACAACCACGCTCGGATGGGGGGCAGGATGCGCTCGCTAGGCTGCGCGTCGGCGACGTGATAGAGCTGATTGGGCCGATCGGTCAACCGATCCTCATCAACAAGGACACGATGCGTCTGCTGCTCATCTCGGACGGCGAAGGGTTCGCCTGGGTCCGCGCGCTGGCAATCGCCGCAACGAGGGCAGGGATCAGCGTGACGATGCTTCAGCAGGCGGAGTCAGGGGTCGACCTGCCGCCAGCCAGCCTCCTCCCAGAAGTTGTAGAGATTGTCGTCGCTACACGTGATGGCAGCATCGGCCATCGCGGCACTGTCGCCGACCTGCTCTCCGAGTACGTCTCCTGGGCGGATCAGGCGGTTGTTGCAGGCGGCGCAGATCTTCGTGCCGCTGCAATGTCTGCGGCGCTTCGTCGGCGTACGGCAGATCGCACCACGGCGAGCGGCAAACCTGCGCGCACACGAACTGCACCGGCCGGTCGCCGTGCGCCGTGGCTCCAGGCTCTGCTGGCACACGAGATTGGCTGCGGCATTGGTGCCTGCGGCGGCTGCACCGTGGTAACGCGCGCCGGTCAGGTGCGCCTCTGTCGTGAAGGGCCAGCGGTCGACGCAACCAGCTCCGCATCGAAAGGCGGCGCATAAGTGCCCCCACGAAAGCGTGCAAAGGTCGCTGCGCCGCGTACCAACCGAATCGCGCAAGCGGCAGAAAGGGTGAACGAACGCGTCAATCCGCTCACCGTTGATCTTGCCGTCACGCTCGGTGCCGAGCATCCGCTGCGACTTGAGCGACCAATCGTTGTTGCCAGCGGGCCACTCGGCTTTGGTAACGAGGCTGGTGGCGCGATTGATCTACGAGAGGTTGGTCTCTTTGTTGTGCGCGGCATCTCGCTGCGACCGCGATTTGGCGGCCTCATGCCGCGGCTCGTAGAGGTTCCTGGCGGCCTGATGCATGCGGTGAACCGCGAGAATCCTGGTGCGGATGAGGTGATCGACCGACACGGCGCAAGTTGGCGCTCCGCCCCGTGTGCAATCGCCCTCTCGCTCGTCGCCACGTCGGTGAAGGAGCTTGCCCAGTTGATCGCGCGGGTTGAGCGTCGCGCCGATGAGCTCGGCATCGCGGCCCTGGAAGTTGACCTCACCGCTCCATGCGATGGCCTTGAGGGTGCTCGATGGGAGTCTTCGGCGGATGAGTCGCTGCGGCTCATTGATACGGCGCGTGGTGCAACCGACCGGCCACTCATCGCCAAGGTCTCGTCAGCGGCTAGTGAGATCCGCCGTCTCGCCAGCGAATCAATTGACGCGGGAATCGATGTGCTCTCTGTGAGTGGATCGCCGCACGGCTTCCTCCCTGACCGCACCCGACGTGGGCCAGCCCTAGCTGCAGGTGCTGGTGAGCTCTCTGGGCCACTCGTGCGCCCGGCCGCACTCGCAGCAATCGCTGAGGCGGCAAGCGGCGCTGGCGCACCGATTATCGGCGGGGGAGGGATCGGCTCGCCGGCCGATGCGCTTGATGCGTTCGCCGCTGGCGCAAGTGCGGTGAGTCTTGGGACGGCACTCTGGGCTGACCCGCGACTCCCTGGAGCGGTGGGTGACTCACTGCGGCGTGCGGTGGCGGCGCGCGGCGAGACTAACGTTCTCGCGTTACGCGGGAGCGCGCTAGGCTCTCGCCATGAGTGAACCACTTCGCCCCCTTCGCGAGTCGCTGACACCACCTGCGGGTTACCCCGCCGCCCCGGTTGATCCGCGTGACCGTGCCGCAACAACCCGGCGGATCGAAGGCCTTCTATTCGCCACCGGTGCACTGCAACGTGGCCACTTCCTGCTCAAAAGCGGACGCCATGGTGATCAGTACCTGGAGAAGTGGTCGCTACTGCAGCATCCATCTGCCGCCGCAGAGATCACACGCGCACTCGCAGTGCAGAGCCTCGAGGTAGTCAAGGAGCTTGGTGGCGATATTGATCTCGTCGTTGGTCCAACGACAGGTGGCGTGTTGTTGGCCTACGAGGTTGGCCGACTCCTCGGCGTTCGCGGCCTCTTTGCTGAAGAGGTTCGTGGTGACGACGGACTCACTCGTCGCGAGTTCCGTCGCGGCTTTCAGATTCCGCCACGAGCCCGCGTGCTCCTAGTTGATGACATTCTGACGACTGGCGGATCACTCCAGGCACTCCTCCCGCCGCTCTATGCCGCGGGCGCACATCCGATCGCCGCTGCGGTCGTTGCGAGTCGCACGCCAGGACTCACCGCCATTGAGGCCGAGGGTCGTGATCCGATCCCATTGATTGCAGGGATCACCCTTGACCTGCCAACGTATGAGCCAGTCAAATGTCCGCTCTGCGCTGTGGGGGAGCCGATCCGCGCCCCGGGGAGCAGCGGCCGCTAGTTAGTTTGCGGCGAGTTCTGCCAACGCAGCGTCAAACTCTTCTGGGCTGATAACCCCCTCAAGGGAGCGCAGGATGAGACCGTCACGTCCGACGGTAAAGATCCATGGCTCCACGGGAACCTGCCATGCGGTCACGATGCTCGTGGCTTGAAGTCCACCGCCAGCTGCAAGAACTGGAATCAGGCGTGTGCCGTTCCAACTCATCTGGTACGGCTCAACGTGCACGATCACGACCCCTGGATGCTGGTCGGCCGCACTCTTCAAGAGGGTGAGCGTGGGTCCGCAGGCTTGTGAGACACAGAACGCGGGTGAGGCGAAGGCAATGAGGAAGGGGGTTCCTGCGGCAAGGAGGTCCGAGGCGGAGTTCGTATAGAAATCGGCGCGTGGCTCTGGATCTGTTGATACGCCTGCTACGCCCTGGGGGTTTGTGGCCGCGAGAGGCGTGGCAACAGTCGGCGCTGCATCCCCAGGGCGTGGCGCGGTTCCCTTGGGCCGAACGAACGAGGTGAAGCGCACGAGTACGGTGGCACCGTTGGCATCAGTGCCGCTGACAACCAAACCAATCTCACGCGCGCCAATAGGGATCTCGGTGCTGCCGATGAAGAAGCCGCGCACATCCGTAATCGCCCAGGTAAAGGAGAGTGACGACGCAGCCGCCAGTGGCGTGCAGCCGTCGTTCGTAATGTCAAAAACTTCGCTCTTTAGTGACCAGGCGGAGGAGCCGAGCGGGAAGCTGTCGCTGTCAACGAGTCCGAGAATGAGTCGATTAACACCTGGAGCGAGATCGCTGTTTGCTAGGAGCGGTAGTGGTCCAGTGGAGCTCGCCTGGCCTGCTGCAGGCCAGGCATCGGTGCAGCCGCTTCGGTCGCTACCGTTAGCGCTCGACGAAGGGGTGGGGGAGGGGGTGGCACCTCCGCAGGCGATAAGTGCGGCGCAGAGGGAGGCGAGAACAGTGCTCCGTAGATAGTTCTTCATGTTCCCACTCTATCCCACGTTTCTGAGGGTCGGCGTACCATCTACCTATGAAGAGTTTCCGCGCCGCAGTACGACTTCTCCTCGGTGCCACGATCGGCCTCGTGGTGATCGGCGTGATTGTTCGCGCAACGGACTCCGGGATGGGCTGCCCCGATTGGCCACTCTGCTATGGGCAGTTGATCCCACCAACCACCGACTCAGGCGACATCATTGCCTACAAGGCATGGCTGGAGTGGATCCACCGCGCAATTGCAGCGTTGATCGGTCTCATTGCCCTCTCGGTTGTCGCCATTGCGCTCCGAAACCTCAAGGGTCGACGATCACTACAGGGGGCCTCAATCGCCCTACTGGGGCTCGTCCTCTTCCAAGCCTGGCTTGGGCGCCAAACGGTCCTTGAGTCAAACTCGGGGCAATCAGTGACCGCGCATCTCGCATCGGCGATGGCCTTTGTTGGCCTGCAGGTTTGGGTACTCGCGCGCAGTGGCTACGACGAGACGCTCGCCGGCATTCGCCGCGCGAGCGGGAGCCTCGTGGCTCCCCTTATTGCCGCTGGTGCAATCTACGCGCTACTCCTCTTCGGATCCAACGTGACTGGCACCGACACAGGCCTGCTCTACCCAGATTGGCCGCTCATGGGAGGCACCCTCTTCCCGCCGATCACCGAACTCTCAACGCCGATGATCGTGCACCGCTACGCAACCGCGATCGTTGCGCTCATTCTCATCTCGGCGATCTGGATCGTTCGCCGCGAGAAGGGCAGTTTGATCCGCGTGCGCCAGCTGCTCACCTATGCCGCGGTGGTCTTCGCCGTGCAGTGCGTGATCGGTGCCATCCAGATCTTCACCAAGCTCGCGCCGTGGACCCAGACCCTCCACGTCGCGCTCGCAACCTTCATCTGGATCCTGACCGTCGGTGCCGCCTCCATCGCACTCCTTGAGGGGCGTTCCGCCGGCGGCTCCTCTCCTGGCGGACCTAAGCGCAGCGAGCTGACACTCCGTGAGACGATCTTCGCCTACGTCGCACTGACAAAGCCCCGTATCGTCGAGCTATTGCTCATCACCACCGTCCCTGCGATGCTCCTTGCCGCGCACGGCTTTCCGCCGCTCACCCTGATTGCCGCAACGCTCGTCGGGGGAACCCTCAGTGCGGCAAGTGCCAATGTCTTCAACTGCATCATTGATGCCGATATTGACGCGAAGATGGCGCGCACCGCCGCACGCCCGCTCGTAACGGGTCGAATTAGCATCGGATCTGCACTCCTCTTTGCGAGCGTCCTTGGTGTCGCGAGCTTTCTCTTCCTCGCGTTTACGACCACGATGATGGCGGCGTTCGTCTCACTTCTCGCCATCGCCTTCTACGTGCTCATCTATACGTTGATCCTGAAGCGATCCACCCCACAGAACATCGTGATCGGCGGAGCGGCCGGTGCCCTTCCGCCGGTGATCGGCTGGGCCGCCGTGACGGGTGATATCTCGCTGGTGCCGATCCTGCTCTTCGCCCTGGTCTTCTACTGGACACCGCCACACTTCTGGGCGCTCGCACTGCGTATCGGCCCCGATTACGCCGCGGCGGGCGTGCCGATGCTTCCAGTGACCGCGGGCCCCGCGGAGACTGCGAGGCAGATCTGGCTCTATACGATCCTGCTTGTGGTCATGAGCCTGATGCTCTGGGTGGTAGCGGGGATGGGACTCGTCTACCTAGCCGTGGCAATCGTTGGCGGCGGCATCTTCTTGCTGCGTGCGTGGCGCCTGCGCAGTGATGTACTCGGCGATGGGCTGTTGCGCGGAGCAACGCGCCTGTATCGCTACTCGATCAGCTACCTCACGTTGATCTTCGCCTCGATCGCGATCGACTCAATTCTGCCGCGCTAGCGGCACGAACTCAGCGGCGATCCGCCGCTGCAGCCTGTCGCTTGGCGCGACCGCTCGGGTCAAACCGACCGAGCCAGAACTGCACCTGCGGCCCGATCGTGAAGGCAAACCAGATGGTGCCGAAGCCGAATGTGCCGCCGAGCACGATCCCTAAGACGCCGACAACCACCTCAATGGCGGTGCGCATCTTCCAGATCGCCTGCCCAGTGCGGTGGTTGAGTCCGGTCATCAGCCCGTCGCGTGGCCCTGGGCCATTGCCGCTGCCGATGTAGATACCGGAGCCGATACCGACCACTGCTGTGCCAGCGATCGCCAGGGCACCAGCAAGCAGTGGCTGCGCCGCGATTTCTGCTGCGGTAGGGACGCCTGCAAACTCAAGGAGGGCAATCTCAACGTTCATCACCCAACCGATGATCACGATGTTGCTGAGGGTGCCAAGACCGGGGCGTTGCCTGAGCGGGATCCAGAGGAGCAGCACGAAGATGCCGCTGAGTTGTGCAGCTGTGCCAATCTGAATGCCGAGCTGTTTACTGAGACCCTGATGCAAGATCTCCCACGACGGGAGGCCAACTCCTGCAGCAAGCATCATCACAAGACCCGTAGCGAAGACCGTCTGTCCCGCGATGGATTGTGGGAAGCGCTTGAGCGCGTCGGCGGTGATCGCTTCCGAGAGCCAGTTGCTGCGCGGTGTGGTCATGCGCCTCCCCCTACTGCGGCGTAGCTGCCGCGCGGCGCAGACGATCCGCAATTGCCGAACCGAGGCCGCCCTCAGGATAGGGGGCGGAGATGATTTTCGCGGCAGGCACCGCGCTGCGAAGTAGTGTGGCCTCAAGTTCATGCAGGCGCTCAAAGAGGTGGGCGGCGGCAGCAACGGGATCTAGCGCCTCAGAGAGGGCAGCGCTCGCATACACCCTCGCTCCAGAAGCCGCGGCAAGTCCTTCAAGCCGCGAGAGGGTCGCGCGATCTGGCGCGAGCAGCGCGCACTCCGTGACGCCAGCAGGGAACTCTCCCGTTACCAAGTCGAGCGGCACGATCGGTGCGTAGTGTGACTCAGTCATGCCTGGCGCCTGTAGTGGCACGCCCGGCTGTGCCGTTGGTGCAACGGCGACGATGCCGCCGTGGTCGGCGAGCACCCGCGCGAGATCTTCAAGAGGGGTACCGCCGTGTCGAAGGAGACGTGCCGGCCCACCAGCATCAAGCGCGATCACGCTCGACTCAACGCCAATCTCCGTCGCCTCTCCGAGGAGAACGGCGTCAATGCGCCCGTCAAGCTGTTCAAGCACATGGTTGGCGGTGGTGGGGGAGAGACGCCCAAACCGATTTGCGCTCGGCGCAGCGATCGGTGTGCCCGCCGCGCGAATGAGTGCGAGTGCCGTCTCGTGCCGTGGGAGGCGCACACCGACGGTGTCGAGCCCGGCACGCACGAGACCAGGAACCTCAGCCCGCGCAGCAGCAACAATCGTGAGCGCACCTGGCCAGAAGGCATTCGTAAGGATCAAAATGCGCGGATCTGCGAGCGCAACCTCGGTGAAGAGGCGGGTGAGATCGGCGCGTTCAGCAATGTGCACGATGAGCGGGTCAAAGGTTGGGCGGCCCTTCGCCTCAAAGATGCGCGCTACAGCCGACGGGTCAAATGCGCTTGCTCCGAGTCCGTAGACGGTCTCTGTGGGGAAGGCGACAAGGCCACCCGCCCGAATAATCGCTGCGGCGCGCGGCATAGATTCCGCTGCAGCGTGCGGGATGCGCGCGGGTAGCTGTTCGGTAATCACGCCTGTTGTGCCAGGTCAATCATCAGTGCCGCGTGGTCCGATGGCGACTCGCCCTTCCGCCCATCGCGATCAACGCTGCTCGTCACAATGGAGCCGGCACGAGGCTCAACGAGGAGGTGATCGATGCGCATCCCCCAGCCGCGATGAAAGGCACCGCCGCGGTAATCCCACCAGGTGAACGGTGCGCGCTCACCAGTGGCCGCTGCCGCCTGCGCCGCGTCACGCAGCCCTAGATCAATGAGTGAGTTCCAGGCATCGCGCTCTCGTGCAGTGACATGCGTTGCACCAACGAGTGCGGCTGGATCCCACACGTCAGCATCGGTCGGAGCCACATTGAAGTCGCCTCCTAGGAGGAGCGGTGCGCTCTCAGTGATGCGTTCTGCCGACCAGGCGCGCAGGGCGCCGTACCAGTGCAGCTTGGCGTGGAAGTGTGGCGCATCGACCTCGCGTCCATTTGGCGCGTAGACTGATGCAACACGTAGACCGCCGCAGACGGCACTGATGAGGCGCGGCTCGCTGAGCAGGTCAGGGAGCGACTCGTCGTGGATCGTAGGGGCATAGTCGGCGATGCTCTCCTGCACCTCGCTGAGGCCGTGTCGCGATGCGATCAGCACCCCGTTGCGCCCGCCTGCGCCGAGGGCGGCGACCTCATAGGATCGCGGCGAGAAGAGCCCTTCAGGAATCTGGGACGGATCACACTTCGTCTCTTGCAACAACACGATGTCCGGTTCCGCTGCATCAAGCCAGGTGGCGACCCGCTCAGCGCGGGCGCGGAGACCGTTGACGTTCCAAGTGGCGATGCGAAGGGTGCTTGCAGCCATTGACGCCCTAGGAGTTAGGAGCGAGGTCCGCGCAAGATCGCGCCGATGATGCCCGCGTCAAGTGGTGCGCTCGCCTCGCCTGTAGGGTCTGACTCTTCCGTGATGGGGTGAAGGCCGAGCGCGGTAAGCGCTGAGATCGCAGCGGGTAACTGCGCGTCGGGGACGCCGAGATGAAGTGAGCCGTCTCCCTCTGGTGCGCCCATGATCCCTTCAACCGCGATACCGGCTGAAGCGAGCGCGGCGGTAACGGCGGCAAGACTGCCAACCTTCGGGGAGACTGCAACGGTAAACCAGGCGCTCATGCGCCAATCATAGGGGTGGAACTGCGACGACGGGTGCGATCCGGGCGCACCCCCAACGGGGTGCGCCCGGAGCCACTTACATTTCGGCTGGCGCGCCCTTTGCTCCGCCACGGAGCGGAATCTCCTCGATCAGCGTCGCGGCGACGAACGCCACGAGGCTGGCCACCACGGAGAGCCAGAAGATCGCGCCGATTGCATCGGCAATGCCCGCCTTGATCGCGTTGAAGAAAGCGTCTAGGTACTGCACAGGGATCAGGGCGATCAGGGCCTGGTCAAACTGCCCACCAACATTGGTCAGCTGCTCAAGGTTGCCCCCGATTGCCGAGAAGAATGGCGTAAATGTTCCCGCTGGAGCAGCCTTCTCCAGCTCTGCTGGAATGTTGGTCGCGAGCTGCCCACCGAAGTAGGAGCCGACAATCGCCAAACCGACCGACCCGCCAACCTGGCGGAAGAAGGTGAGGTTTGACGTCGCTGCGCCGAGGAACTTAAACGGCACGGCGTTCTGCACCACGATCGTGAAGACCGACAGCGTTGGCCCAATGCCGAGGCCGGCGAGGAACATCCAGAGGCGCAGAAGCCACGGGTCTGTATCTGCCTTGATATTGGTCAGCAGCATTGAGGCTGCCGCGATCATCAGGATTGCGCCGAGGATGAGCGTCTTGTAGCGACCACGTCGTGCAACCATCTGCCCGGCGGCCACCGAGCTGATGATCACGCCGAGCAGAAGCGGAAGCGTGGCGTAGCCAGAGTTCGTTGCCGTCTCACCGAGCACAGTCTGGAAGTAGCGCGGCAAGAAGATGATCGCGGCGAAGAATCCGACCGAGGCAAAGAACGAGGCGGCAGCGGCAGCGGCAAAGGTTCGGTTGCGGAAGAGCTCGAGCGGAATGATCGGCTCTTCGACCTTCGCCTCAATGAAGAGGAAGATGCCAAGGAGTACGAGTCCGAGCGAGATGAGCCCCGCAACCTCTGGGGTCGCGAACGCGTTGGTCTGCACGTTGGTGAGGCCGATCAGTACTGGGATGATGCCCGCTGCAAAGACGAAGGCGCCCAGGAAGTCAATCTTCTGATTCGCGCGCCCCTTGATCGTTGGCAACTCGATCAGGATGATTGCGATGCTGATGATTCCGATCGGGAGGTTTACGTAGAAGATCAGGTGCCAGCTAAACGTGTCGGTGAGCCAGCCGCCGAGCGCTGGGCCAATGAGGCTTGCAAGCCCGAAGACCGCGCCGAAAAGTCCTTGATATCGACCGCGCTCCTTGGCAGAGTAGAGGTCGCCAATGGTGGCCAGCGCAATGGGGAAGAGCGCGCCAGCGCCGAGCCCTTGGATACCGCGGAAGATGATCAGCTGCTCAATGGTTTGTGAGAGGCCGGCGAGCACCGAGCCGATCAAGAAGAGACCAACTCCCGTCAGGAGGAGTGGCTTGCGGCCATACATGTCGGAGAGCTTGCCGTAGATCGGCACCGTGACGGTGCTAGCAAGGAGATAGATGGTGACCACCCAGGTGTAGAGGTTTGCACCACTCAGGTCAGTGATGATCTGCGGGAGGGCGGTGCCAACGATCGTCTGGTCGAGCGCCCCCAAGAAAAGGGCCATCATGATCGCGAGGATGATCCCTTGCTTGGCACGCTTCGACAGGTAGGCTCCTGCAGGGGCGGGGACCGACTTCGTGACGGGGCGTTTCTTGGCCGCAACGGGGCGGCGAGTCTTCGCAGTGGGCATTGCGTGAACCTCCAAATCGCGCCGTCAGATTTCTGGCGGT
>JBDLWN010000096.1:0-5549 GCA_039804225.1 Chloroflexota bacterium | reverse complement strand
CGTTGCTGGGCTCGGCGGGCTGATCGTCTTGACTCTCGCCAGAGTTCGCCGCCGCGCCTGGTTGCGCGTGGCCATTCGCGACGGGGCGGCGCTCATCGTTGGCGGAGCTCTCGCTGCCGCTGCCGCATTCGCGCTGGCGTTTGATGCCACATTCGCCTTCTTCCATGGTCTCTTCTTTGCCGCGGGCACATGGACCTTTAATCCCGAGACAGACCGGCTGGTGCGGCTCTATCCGCAGGACTTCTGGGTTCTGGCGGCGATGCTCTTCTGCCTGGTGCTTGCGTTGGGCTCGTTCACTGCGTATCGCCTGACGGCGCGATCAAAATGATTGGCGCCCTCTACCTCGCCTGCATCGTGCTTTCGGCGATCGGGGTACATGGCCTGGTAAGACGCTTCGCCCTACCCGTGTCGCGCGAGGTGCTTCTTCCAGTCACGGTGATCACCACCGTGGCGTTCCTGCTCGTTGATGCTATGGGGATTTGGCGCGGCTGGTTCGCCACGCCGCTCTCGTCGACACTCCTGATGCTTCCTGGCCGGGGTGCCCTTGATGCAGGGCTGCCAATTGAGGAGATTGCACTCCTTGCAGCACTCGCCGCCTTGGTCGTGGTGCTCATGAGCATTCGCCGGCCCCGTCCAATGAAGGGGGAGGGGGAGCTCTCGTTGCAACGCATCGGTGCAGCCGCCCTCGGCGGGACGCTCGTCGCAGCTGGAGCGTTCGTTGCAAACATCGGCGGCGAATACACAGCGGCCACCGCAGGGCTTGCCGCCGGTGCACTCCTTCTCACCGCACCACTTCTTGCCCGGAGTGCAGCGAGTCGCTTGAGCGTTGCAATATTCCTTGGGCTAACGCTGGTTTTCGACAACATCATGTGTGCGGCGGAGCTCTTTTACTATTCCAGCGCGCCACGTTCGGGGGTGATGCTGGGCTACGCGCCGGTCGAGGACATCCTCTGGGCAGCGGCCTTTGTGCTCTTTACGGTGCAGCTCACAGCATCAGCAGGTGCAGCGAAGGATCGCTGGTGGCGGTTGCTGCTGGCCTCTCGCCCTGTCTCATGGATCAACACCGCGCTCCCATTTGCGGGCGGTGCACTCGCAGCTGGAGCGGGGGAGGCGATTGGCGCATGGTTCCTGCCGCTGGTGATCTGGTGGGGCGTCGCCTACAACCTCTATCTCTATGGCATCAACGATCTTTATGATTTGGCAACTGATAGAAAGAATCCGCGGAAGGGCGGCGCCGAGGGTGCGCTACTCCAGAACAGCGATCTGCCAACGTTACGTCGCCTCCTCCTCTTGGCCTCTGGAGTGGCTGTACTCTTCTTGCTGACCGGCTCCGCTGAGGTGGCGATCACATGCTTTGCTGGCATTGCCTTCGCCACGTTGTACAGCGCACCCTGGTTCGTGCGCGCCCGGGCCGTGCCGATCTTGGATGCGGCTGTCTCTGCGACACACTTTGTGATCCCTGCAATTGCTGGCCTCGCGCTTGGGGGTGAGTTTCAGCAGGCGTGGGTTGCGCCACTGGCCGCCTTCTTCTTCTGGAACATGGCGAGCCACGTCGTCGGGGCGCTTCAAGACGTTGACGCCGACCGACGGAGCCGAATCGCTACGGTCGGAACGCTTCTCGGCGTTCGCGGCGGAGGATGGTTCGCGATTGCGCTTTATGCCGTGGCGGGGCTCCTCCTCGTAATCCAGGGTGAACCGCTCCAACGCATCGGAGCACTCTTGCCGCTTGCGAGCATGCTCTCGCTGCTCCCGCTGATCGCTGGTCGCCCGACACACCAGGCTGCACGCGCCGCATGGCGCCGCTTCATGTTGTTGAACCTCTTCCTTGGCGCGGGGGCTGCCATGTTGATCATTCGCAGCCTCATCGGCGCTGCGTAGTACTACTATGCGCAAATGAGTGACACGCCGCGATCGATTCTGGTGCTCACCGTCAGCGACTCAATTCATGCTGGCGAACGGGAAGACAAGGCGGGCACACTCGCCGCGGCGGCCCTCGTCGCGCACGGATGGGAGGTGCAGCGCGCGCAGGCCCCCGACGAGCTCGATGCCATTCGCGCTGCGCTCGAACAGCACATCGGTACGGTTGACGTCATCCTGACTGCTGGCGGAACCGGGCTCAGCTCCCGGGATGTCACCCCAGACGCGACCACGCCACTTCTGGAGCGGCTGATCCCGGGGATTCCTGATGCCATACGTATGCTGGGGCGCTCCCAGACGCCCGCGGCGATCCTTTCGCGCGGGGTGGCGGGAGTGGCGAAGGGGACCCTCATCGTGAACCTCCCTGGCGGCAGTGGTGCGGTACGCGATGGGTTGGCGATCCTCCTCCCCGTGCTTGAGCACGCCAGCGACGCAATCGGAGAGCGCGACCGCTCGTAGCCCTCTCAGGCGCGCCTTCGCACACAAGATCGTGTGTAGACTCTCCCCGAGACCGCAACCTGCGGTGGCCCCGCGCGCTGCGGTGCAGAGGTGAGGAGGAGCGAGGGTGCGTTGCCCATCGTGCAAGGAGCCAGACACGCGCGTCGTGGACTCGCGCGATCTTGATGACGGTTCCGTCATTCGTCGCCGTCGGGCCTGCCGTATTTGCGGCACACGCGTTACCACGTACGAGCGCGCCGAACTTGCCAAGCTCTACGTCATCAAGCGCTCGGGCGAGCGCCAGGAGTACGACTCCCAGAAACTCCTAGAGGGGCTGCGCCGTGCGCTGACGCGGCGCCCGGTTCCGGTTGATGCCCCAGAGCGCGCCGTTGAGGCGATTGAGGCACAGATTCGAGCTAGCGGCGCAACAGAGCTCTCCTCTGCGCGCATCGGCGCTTTAACGATGGCGGCGCTGCGCGAGATCGATCAGATCGCCTATATCCGCTTCGCGAGCGTTTACCAGTCGTTTGAAGACCTCGAAACGCTCAAGCGAGAGGTAGACGAGCTGCTCACCGAGAAGAGCGCAGGGAAGGGGAAGCGGCGAATCCGATCCGTGGAGGCTGAGGTATGAGTGTTCTCTCTGACCGCGACATCTTGGCGGCGCTTGCTGCGGGTGAGATCGCCATCGCGCCATTTGATGCGGTTGATGTGCAGCCAGCTTCGGTTGACCTCCACCTCGACGGGATGTTCCGCGTCTTTCGCAATAATCGCTACGGGTTCATTGATCCACGCGTAGAGCAGCCTGACCTCACCGAGATTGAGCGCGTTGCCGATGGGGAGCAGTTCATGCTGCACCCAGGAGAGTTTGTGCTTGGCCAAACGCGCGAAAAGATTTCACTCGGCAACTCACTGCTCGGGCGCCTTGATGGGAAGTCATCGCTCGGGCGACTCGGACTACTCATTCACTCTACCGCCGGATACGTTGACCCAGGCTGGGTGGGGAACCTCACCCTGGAGCTGGGGAATGTTGCTCGTCTGCCAATCGCGCTCTATCCAGGGATGCGCATCGGTCAGATCTCCTTCCACCGCATGTCTTCAGAGGTCGAGCGCCCATACGGAAGCAGCGAGCTGCGCAGCCGCTACCAGGGCCAAACGGAGCCGACCGCGTCGGCAGCGCACGTTGGCTTCGATGACGAGCAGCAGGCGCATGACGGAGCGAGGATCACCAAGCCTCGTGACTGAACGTCGCAGCATTGATCTCGGGGGGATCACGGTCGACCTGCTTCGTATCGGAACCTTCTGGAGCGATGCAGGGGCGATCTTCGGCCCTGTACCCCAGGAGACGTGGGCGCCGATGGTAGCGAGCGAGCTTGATGCACGATCCCGCCTCTTGCAGGCGCTCAACATCTTGCATGTCAGTGACGCGAGTGGCGCGGTGCTGCTGGAGACTGGCGCGGTGCCAGCCGGCGCGCAGGTGAGCGATGCAGATACCGATTCACGCTCGGCACGTGAGGCACTCGTCTCCGCTGGCTTCGATATCGAGCGGATTGCCACGATTGTGCCGAGCCACCTGCATCGTGACCACGCCGGTGGGCTGGTAGACCAGCAGGGTGCTGCTGCCTTTGCGAACGCCCAGATCGTTGCCCCCCAGCGTGAGATCTCGGCGGTGGCGAGCGGATCTCTTCGCGCGCGCGCCGCGTACGACGTTCCCGGCCTCACGCGCCTCTTTAGCGCTACTGCACCACGCTCATTCGACGGCACGCTGGAGCTCACCCCATCGATCACGCTGCGTCGGCTCGGTGGGCACACGCCCGGCTCTCAGGCCACCATCGTGCGCGGACGTGAACGCACGCTTCTCTTTCTCGGCGATCTCTTCATGCGTCCCTGGCAGGCGAACCCGCGCTGGGTAACAGCGTACGACGACGAGGCGTGGGTCTCCGTTGACGCGAAGGCCTCCATCTTTGCGGAGGCGGCGGCGGGTGAGTGGCTCGTGGTCATGAGCCATGAGGTACAGACTCCCGTGGGTCGCATCGTCGCTGACCGCGATCGCTTCCGATTCGTCAGCGAGTAGGGAGTAGCTCCTCAACCAACGCGGTTGCCGCTTCGTTGGTCAGTGGCCCAGTAACCACGCGCAGGACGCGCCCATCGGCATCAAGGATGAGCTTCGTTGGGATGCCACCAGCGCCCGCTGCGCGAAAGAGCTCGCTTCTGACGTCAACGAGGAGGAGGTAGCCGAGCTCATAGCGCTCTGAATACGCGGCGACAGTCGACGGAAGTTCCCCGACGGAGATACCGATGACCTGGAGGCCGCGATCGCGGTACGCCGCTGCGAGCGCGCGCAGCACCGGAGTTTCCTCTGGCAGGGCGGGCACCAGGTGGCGAAGAGGTCGACGATCACGAGACGCGGGGCTGGGAGCGCCGCCTGTGCCTCTGCAAAGACACCACCACCTGCGACAGGTTGCGCTGCAGGGATCGTGAACGTTGCACCAACCTCGATCCCAGTGGCGTTTGGGTCAACGATGTAGAGATCACTTGGGGTTGCGGTTCCGGGGGTGATGTTTGTGCGCGACAGCAACAGCAGGAGTGCAAGTAGGGCGGCCGCCACCCCAATTGCTCCGATGCTGCGGCGCGAAAACGGTCCGATCACAGGCCAGGGAGCCCAGGCATAATGCGCGAAAGCAACGTGAGGCCACCAGTTGCAATGAGGATTCCAATCGCTGCAACGAGAAGGCCACCAACGACGCCGGCGATGCGCGTTCCGCCGCGGAGTCGACGCAGGATTCGCTGCAACGCAGAGGGGCTGCGATCTGCTACCGCGGCTATGGCCAAGAACGGGAGTGCGAGACCGAGACTGTAGAGCGCCAGAAGAAACGCAGCACCAGCAGGGTTGCTCCCAGTCGCCGCGATTCCGAGGATTGCTCCCAGAACCACGCCGATGCAGGGGGTCCATGCGATGGCAAAGGCGGCACCGAGCAGCAGGCTTCCCAGATGGCCGCCACGTTCAATGACTGCGGGTGCGCGCATACGGTCGAGTTGCGGAATGCGCAGAAGACCAGCAAGGTGCAGGCCACCGATGGTCACTGCAACGCCAACTGGGATCTGCAAGATTGGGAGGAGTCGGCCAGCGGCGCCTCCGACGTAGCCCGCGCTAACGCCGAGGGCGATGAAGATCACGCTAAAACCACAGGTGAAGA
>JBDLWN010000095.1:0-11004 GCA_039804225.1 Chloroflexota bacterium | reverse complement strand
AGGCACGGCGGGGTAGCTCACCGGTAGAGCAGGGGATTCATAAGCCCTTGGTAGCAGGTTCGATTCCTGCCCTCGCTACCACGCACCATTGTGGAAGACGGAGAACGGAGGGAACCAAATGATTCCAAAGGCTCTGCGTAATGGTGCAGTCATGTTGATCCTGCTCTTGGGTACGGTTGTGCTCCTGAGCAGCGTCCTTCTCACCCCTGTACCGGCTGCCACGAAGGACTACTCGGCATTCTTGGCTGAGGTCCGCGGCGGCAGTGTCGCCTCCGTGGTGCAGCAGGAGCAGATTCTCACCGTCACCAAGGTCGGTACCCCACCAGACACCTACCAAGTGCAGGTCCCGACGCAATTGACCGATGTCTACAACGATGTCCGCGCCGCCGCTACGGCTGGCGGCCGCAACCCCGACAGCGTAACGTTTGGTGCGAAGAAGCCTGACGACTCCGGCCAGCTCTTTAGCTTGCTGATCAGCGCCCTTCTGCCGGTGCTTCTGATCGGTGGACTCTTCGTCTTCATGATGCGCAGCGCGCAGGGGCAGAACAATCAGGCGATGGGCTTTGGCAAGAGCAAAGCCAAAATGTTCATTGCGAACAAGACCCCCGTCACCTTTGCCGATGTCGCAGGCGTCGAGGAGGCGAAGGTTGAGCTGGAAGAGGTCGTCGAATTCCTAAAGTTCCCAGAGCGCTTCGAATCGCTCGGCGCAAAGATCCCGAAGGGCGTACTGCTCATCGGCTCTCCAGGTACCGGGAAGACGCTACTTGCCCGCGCTGTTGCTGGCGAGGCCGGAGTGCCGTTCTTCAGTATCTCGGGATCTGAGTTCGTTGAGATGTTCGTTGGCGTCGGCGCCTCCCGCGTGCGCGACCTCTTTGATCAAGCCAAGCGCAACTCGCCGTGCATCGTGTTCATTGATGAGATTGATGCCGTCGGTCGCCAGCGTGGCGCCGGACTCGGCGGATCTCACGATGAGCGCGAGCAGACGCTGAACCAGATCCTCGTGGAGATGGACGGCTTTGAGACTGGCACCAACGTGATCATCATCGCTGCAACGAACCGTCCTGACGTGCTTGACCCGGCGCTGCTGCGTCCGGGCCGATTTGATCGCCAAGTGATCCTTGATCGCCCAGACCTAAAGGGTCGCATTGCGATTTTGAAGGTGCACGTGAAGGGGAAGCCGCTCGACAAGACAGTGGATCTGGAAGAGATCGGGCGCCGTTCGCCGGGATTCTCTGGGGCTGATCTCGCCAACCTTATGAACGAAGCGGCGATCCTCGCCGCACGTCGGAGCAAGCGCACGATTGGCATGGACGAGTTCGCCGAGGCGCTCGACCGAGTGATGGCTGGCCCACAGCGAAAGAGCCGACTGATCACCGATGCAGAGAAGCAGATCATCGCCTACCACGAAGGTGGCCACGCGGTGGTCGGGCGCATCCTTGAGAAGTGCGATCCGGTCAGCAAGGTCACGGTGATCAGCCGCGGCATGGCGCTCGGCTACACCATGAACCTGCCGACTGAAGACCGCTACCTGCAGAGTAAGAGCGAATTTGAAGACAAGATCGCTGCGATGCTGGGTGGCAACGTAGCTGAGCAGCTCGTATTTGGTGATACGACCACCGGCGCATCAAACGATATTGAGAAGGCGACCGATCTTGCGCGCA
The DNA here is from genome assembly GCA_039804225.1 of Chloroflexota bacterium. Lineage (GTDB taxonomy): Bacteria > Chloroflexota > Limnocylindria > Limnocylindrales > Limnocylindraceae > Limnocylindrus. Next base: position 9,343 of record JBDLWN010000095.1, on the reverse strand, counting down.
AGATGGTGACGCGCTTCGGTATGTCGGAGAAGTTGGGCACCGTCACCCTCGGCCGCCAAGACGAGATGATCTTCTTGGGACGTGAGATGTCGGAACAGAAGAACTACTCCGAAGCCGTTGCTAAGCAGATTGACGAAGAGGTTCGCGCAATCATTGATCGCGGTGCCGAGCGGGCGCGCGAAGTGCTGACGAAGCATCGTGATCGCCTGGATGCCCTCGCAGCGAAGCTGATTGCCGAAGAGACCGTCGAGGGTGAGGCGTTTGAGGCGCTCTTCGATGGCCTCCCTGCGAAGCCTGCCGCCTATTCGGGTCTCTTGGATCGCCTGCGCGCTGCGGGCGTCTCGATTCCAGTAGGGAAGGCTGAGCCAAAATCGGAGCCAGCTGCAAAGCCAGGCCCTGGGGGTGCGGCGGCGGGACAGCCAGCCTGATGGCCTACGCGCCCACGCTTGCCTGGAAGGGGCTAGAGGGGCCGGAAGAGGCGCACTTAGTGGCAAACGCTACGGCGCGAATGGCAAGGTACGCAGAGTTTCTAAAGATCCCAAGCGTCTCTGCCCTCCCTGAGAACGCCGCTGATTGCCGCGTTGCTGCAGAGTGGCTCGCCGCTGAGCTCCGTCGCATTGGCGCCGAGCGGGTGGAGGTGAGCGAGACGGGTGGCCACCCCATCGTTGTGGCCGAGAAGATCGTCAGCAGCTCGCTTCCGACCGTGGTGATTTACGGCCACTACGATGTACAGCCGGGAGATCCGCTCGATCTCTGGAAGACCAGCCCATTTGAGCCAATCGTTCGCGACGGGCGCATGCTCGGACGGGGCTCTGCTGATGATAAGGGCCAGATCGTGATTCACCTCAGCGCACTGGAGGCGCTTGTCAGCACCCGTGGCACCCTGCCGGTGAACGTGAAGTACGTTTTTGAGGGGGAAGAGGAGTCGAGCTCCGTGAACCTTGAGTCGTGGATGGCGGCGAATCCAGACCGCTGCAGTGGCGACGCCGTGATCATTAGTGATTCCGGTTTCTTCGATGGGAATCGCCCAGCTCTTACGGTTGGGCTCCGCGGCATCACCTACATTCAGGTTGACGTACGCGCCTCCGATGTTGATCTGCATTCCGGGAGCTACGGTGGCTCCGTGGTGAATCCCGCCAACGCCCTCGCCGCCATGATCGCTTCACTCCACGACGCCAACGGTCGTATCACGGTGCCTGGCTTCTACGACGACGTCGTTGAGCTCACGCCAGCCGACCGCGCCGCATTCGCCGCTCTGCCGTTTGACGAGCCTGGCTATCTCGCAGGCATTGGCGCCACCGCCACAGCTGGGGAGAGCGGCTTCTCTACCGTTGAGCGACGTGGTGGGCGCCCAACACTCGACGTGAACGGCATTTGGGGTGGCTTTATGGGCGACGGCTCCAAGACGATCATCCCGGCCCATGCACACGCCAAGATTTCGTGCCGCCTCGTGACCGCACAAGATCCAGAGAAGATCAGCCGTCAGCTTGAGGCAGCTCTGCGTGCCGCCGCTCCGGCCGGTTTGCAGGTTTCCGTGCAAAACCTCGGCAACGGTGACGCCTTCCTCACGCCGCTTGGCGATCCGTACCTCAACGCTGCGGCGGGGGCACTTGAGGCAACCTTCGGTGTGCCGCCGCTCTACATCCGCGAGGGAGGCTCTATTCCGATCGCTGCGCTCTTCCAGAAGGAGCTCGGGCTACCAGTCGTGCTGCTCGGCTTTACGCCACCAGACGACAATGCGCACGCGCCGAATGAGTCGATGGACCTCGGCAACTTTGAGGGCGGCATTCGCGCCGTCATTCGAACCCTCGACGCCATCGCCACCGTTGGCTGACCGCCCGTGAAGGTTGCGCTGCTCGGCCTCGGCCTGATCGGTGGTTCCATCGCGAGAGCACTACGCGAAGATCCCGCCTCCGTTGGCTTACTCGATGAGAGCGGCGTAGAGATCGTCGCATGGACGCCAACGCAAACGGGACCGCGGGAGGCGCTGGCGGCAGGCGTGATTGATGCGGTTGGTCGCTCGATCGCCGAAACGGTCGACGGTGCAGCGATTGTGATCCTCTGCGCGCCACCGATCGCGATGACCGCAATTCTCGATGAACTGGTGATCTGTCGTCGCTCGGGTCGCCTTGCAGATGGCGCTGTCGTGACCGATGTCGCCTCAACCAAGGTGTGGATTGCTCGCGAGGCTGCTGCGCGCAACATTCGCTTCTGCGGCGGTCACCCGATGGCCGGGAGCCATGAGACCGGCTTTGCCGCGGCAGATGCCAACCTCTTTCTCGGTCGCCCGTGGGTGATTGTTCCGGGTTCCAACGGTGGTGGCGCCGCTGCACTGGTAGAACGGCTCGCAACCAGCTGCGGTGCGCGTCCAGTCATTCTTGAGGCTGAACTGCATGACGCTGCGACCGCTGCGGTCAGCCACCTGCCGCTGCTTCTCGCCGCAGCACTGGTGGAGACGGTGGCGCTCGGCGATGCGGCTGATGCCCCTGACGGTTGGAAGATCTCGCACCTGCTCGCCAGTACTGGCTGGCTCTCCGCCACGCGCCTCGCGCGCGGTTCAGAGGCGATGGGTGCCGACATCTTGGCAACGAACGCGCGCGAAGTTCGCCGGCGCATGAAGACGCTGCGCCTCATCTTGGAGCAGTGGGACGCACGACTGGCAGCCGCAGAGAACGATCCGACCATCGGTCGGGTTGACCTAGAGAAGCGTCTCGCTGCCGCGCGCGCGGTGCTTACGGAGAACGAGTGAGCGCAGATCCACTGGCGAAGGGCGCCGATGAAGAGATCCTTGGCATTCCACGTGAGTTGGCGCTCCCTGCAGGGGAGTGGACTGGCCTCCGGGGTTTCAGTAGCCCTGAGGAGGGGGAGCGTGAAATCCAGCGGCTCGACAGGTTGACCCAGGCGCGACCGCGGCGCGAACTTGAGTCAGATCCCGCCTGGAAGCAGCCCATCCCATACGCCGTAGCCCTCTATCGCCCTGCGGGAGCCCCTGCCAGCGATACGCAGCTCTTCTGGATGGACCGGCTCGCCGGTGGCAGTGATATGCGGCTGCACGGCCGCGCCTCGTTCGGTGTGGGCGGGCACATCTCACCCGGCGACGGCGGCATTCGCGCGGCGCTCGCTCGAGAGTGGGCTGAAGAGGTCGCCACACCAACGCTGCCATCCTTCACGCCGATTGGACTGCTGAACGATGACGCTGATGATGTTGGTCGAGTGCACCTTGGCATCGTCTTCATTGCGACCTTAGCGTCGCCATCAATTCATATTCGTGAAACACATAAGCTCGCAGGCTCCCTCGTTCCTGTGAGCGAGGCGCTCCATCGCAAGGATGAACTTGAGGGCTGGTCCGCGCGCCTCATTGAGACGATCGCAAAGGTTGCAGTAGGCCTCTAGCCCGCCTCGCTACGCGCGCGGTATCGGTCCACTGCGATCCTCCTCTTATGCCTACCTCCGTTGCCTCTACCGCCCTGGTCGGCATTGAAGGGGTTCCGGTCGAGGTCGAGGTCGACGTTGCCCCGGGTATCCCTGCAACACGCATTGTTGGGCTCCCCGATACCGCGGTGGGCGAGGCGCGCGAGCGCATACGATCTGCGATTCGTGCGGCTGGCTACACTTGGCCCGCTCGCCGCATCACCATCAATCTCGCACCAGCCGACTTGCGTAAAAGTGGCGGCTCGTTCGATCTGGCGATTGCCATCGGCATTCTACTTGCCAGTGGACAGATCCGCGCTCGTCATGGAGGAACGCTAGCTGCGATTGGCGAGCTGGCGCTGGACGGCAGGGTACGCACCGTTCCTGGCGCTCTGCCGCTTGCGCTGCCGCTGTTATCGCTCGGTCACCGCGTGTTGCTCCCAGCAAGTGTGGCGATGCTCCCTGCAACGTTTGACGGTGAGGCGATCCCCATTGAGACGCTTGCAGACGCTGCAGCAGCGGTTGACGGTGCGCGGAGAGATGCGCCGGGCCACTTTGCACGCGTCGCATCGCCACCTGCCAGCGTCGCTGTCTCATGTGAACTCGCAGCCATCCGTGGCCAACCGATCGCAACGCGCGCCATCTTGATCGCAGCATGTGGACGGTTTCCAATCTTACTAGAGGGGCCGCCTGGCGTGGGAAAGTCAATGCTCGCGCGTGCGCTGCATGAAATCTTGCCTGATTTAGCTTTAGCGGAGCAGAGCGAGGTCGCTGCGATCGCATCGGCTGGTGGGCACGCTTCTGAGTACTCGGTGCGACCGCCGCTACGGGCTCCGCATCATGACATCACAGTTGCTGGGCTCATTGGCGGCGGTCCGCGTATGACGCCAGGTGAGTTGACGTGGGCGCATCGAGGGCTCCTGCTCCTGGATGAGATTGGTGAATTCCGGCGCGATGCACTTGAGGCGTTGCGCGAACCGATAGAGCGCGGGAGTGTGGATCTGGTTCGCGCGGGGCGCTCGGTTCGCTTCCCAGCAGATGCGATTGTGGCTGCCACTGGGAACCCCTGCGGCTGTGGCGAGTTGGAGCAGCCGAGCGGTACCTGTCGCTGCCTCCCTGCAGCGCGACGTCGAGGGAGCCTCTCGCTCTCCGCACCAATTCGTGATCGATTTCCGTTGCGCGTGCGGCTTGCTCGACCGAGCACGCCGTTGGCTGTCCTGCCGCGCGGTGAACTCACCACGCTGACGGCTCGCGAACGCGCAACATCGGTGCGTGCAGCCCTCGCGCAGCGGCCTGCTGGTCCTGATGTGATGACCCGTGCGGCGCGTCACACGATCGAGCGCCTCGGGGTACGCGCCTGGAGTCAGATTGAGCAGGTTGCGACAGTGGTGGCGCTCCTGGACGGTCGCGATGTCGTTGGCGATGTTGATGTGGCAGAGGCGATCCATCTGCACGGCGATCACTGGTGAGCGCAGTCACGCTGCTACCGGGCGACCCGCGAATCCCTCACCGCCGGAGTGAGGCTCTCGGGTTGGACCCTGATGCAGATCGGCGTCGTCCACTCTGGACGCTTGGGCGGGTTGAGGTGCTGGGGAGTCCATCCATTGGAATCGTTGGTACACGGCGCCCCTCGCCCCACGGCGCTGCGGCCGCTCGACGCATCGCCTTTGAGGTGGCGCGATCGGGGTGGTGTGTCATCTCAGGCCTCGCCCTGGGCATCGACGAGGTGGCGCATTTGGCAGCCGTAGAGGCGGGAGGGGAGACGATTGCGGTACTTCCCAGCCCGGCCCCGCTCGGGTTGCGCTACGGAGCGCGACGGCTGGCCGAGCAGATCCAGCAGGTGGGGCTCCTCCTCTCAGATCGACCAATCGGAACTCCGCCCGCCGCCTGGAGCTTTGCCGCACGGAACCACCTCCTGGCGGCGCTCTGTGACGGGCTGATCGTCGTTGAGGCACCCGAGGGCTCTGGAGCGCTCATTACCGCAGAATCGGCAGCTGGACTTGGGCTCCCGGTGGCGATTGTGAGTGCACCGTATGGCGCAGAGAGCGCAGAAGGAGGGCTCCGCTGGCTCCAGCGAGCCCAGGAGTTGTCTTTGCGACTCACGGAAGAGCACGCACCCGTGCTCATTGCGGGGGAGGCTGACCTACGTGCGTGGCTTACTGTCTGTGCGCTGTCCTTGCACGGTCGGTTTGGGGCCTCCCATGACACACCGCAGGCCGTGGCGGGCACTTCAGACGTTCAGGCGTCAGGTTTACAGCGAGAAATCCTCCAGAAACTGGACGCAGCGGGGGCTGAAGGGGTGGTTGAAGGAGATCTCAGCGACCTCGCGATGGAGTCTCCGGGGGCGCTGGTAGCCGCCCTGACCCTCTTGAGCCTGCGCGGGCTCGTCGAGCAGCGCGGCGGGCGGTGGCGGCGTGTTCTGGGGGCGGTGCTACGCTCTCGCCCATGACAAAGGCAGCCACCAATCTCGTCATCGTCGAGTCGCCGGCCAAGGCCCAGACGATTGAGCGATATCTCGGCCCTGATTACACCGTGCTCGCCTCCTATGGGCACATTCGGGATCTCCCCCAGAAGACGAAGAAGGGGAGCATGGCGGTCGACGTGGAGAACGGCTTCACCCCGGTCTACGAGATCATTGAAGACAAGCAGAAGCGCCTTGATGACATCACTCGTGCCGCCAAGAAGGCAACCTCGGTCTGGCTCGCAACCGACCTTGACCGTGAAGGGGAGGCGATCGCCTGGCACGTGGCCGAGGCTCTCGGTATCCCCGAGGCGGATCGCCACCGAGTCACTTTCAGCGAGATCACGAAGGGGGCCATCCTTGAGGCGTTCGCCCACCCCCGAGCGATCAACCTCGACCTCGTTAACGCTCAGCAGGCTCGGCGCATTCTCGATCGCCTCGTCGGGTACCGCCTCTCGCCGCTCCTCTCGCGGCTCGTCAAGCCGAAGCTCTCCGCGGGGCGGGTGCAGTCGGTGGCGCTTCGCCTGGTTGTGGAGCGCGAGCGTGCCATCCGCGCCTTCATCCCACGCCACTACACCACCGTCGAGATCGGGATTCGTCCCGCGAGTGCGAGCGACATGGTCGTTCCGGCCACGCTCATCGGAGAGAAGGGGGAGATTCTCGAGCTTGATCCAGAGGTAGCGGCAGCCGCCGTCGCTCGACTCGAAGGCGCTGATGCCGTCGTTTTGGAGCGCAGTGAGGGGACCCGCAAACAGCGCCCCGTTCCGCCTTTCACGACCTCCACGTTGCAGCAGGAGGCGGGCCGGAAGCACGGCTTCCGCTCGCGCGTCACGATGCAGCTCGCCCAGAAACTCTATGAGGGTGTGGAGATCGGCGGCGAGCGCACCGGCCTCATTACCTATATGCGTACCGATTCACCGACGCTCAGCCAGCAGGCGATTAGCGATGCCTCGGCGGTGATCCGTGAGCGATTCGGCCCAGAGATGATCGTGGAGGGTGGACGCCAGTACGCCTCGAAGTCGAAGAACGCACAAGAGGCCCACGAAGCGATTCGCCCAACGAATCTTGCCCTCACCCCCGAACTCGCCGCGCCATACATCGACGAACGGGAGCTGAAGGTCTACACATTGATCTGGCGCCGCACCATCGCGTCGCAGATGCCCGACAAGATCTCTGCATCGACCACGCTGATCTGGAGTGCAGGGAGCGATCGTCTCAAAACAGTTGCAACGCGAACGCTCGAACCGGGATTCACCGCCGTCTATCTCGAAGGTCGTGACGACGAGGACGAAGATGCTGAGGCGAAGGTTCCCGATCTACCAGAGGGCTCCAAGGGGAGCGTCGCCACAGTGGAGGGCGTGCCGCACGCGACAAAGCCTGAGCCGCGATTTACCGAGCCAACGCTCGTCAAGGGGCTAGAGAAGCACGGCATCGGTCGTCCATCAACCTACGCCGCCATCATCGAACGAATTCAAGAGCGCGAATACGTTGACCGTGACAAAGATAATCGCCTTCGCGCCACTCGACTTGGCGAAACGGTGTGCGACCTGCTCACCACGCACTTCACAACTTTCGTTGACCTCGGCTTCACCGCCGGCATGGAAGAGGAGCTCGACGCCGTTGCAGAGGGGCGCGCGAACTGGCGCGACGTGCTGCAGAAGTTCTGGAGCACCTTTGATCCACTCGTGCTTGAAAAGACGCAGTCAATCGGGGCTGGAGAGTTCCGCAACCGAGCCAGCGAAGAGAAGTGCTCCGAGGGGCATCCGATGGAGGAGCGCCTCGGCCGATTCGGTTGGTACCTCGCCTGCACGCTCTACCCAGAACATGCCGAGCGAAAGTCGCTATCGAAGGTGATTGGCGACGACACGCCATCTGGCGACACGCCAACGCTTGAAGGTGCGGGCCTTCCATGTCCAATGTGCGGCGCGGAACATGGTGGCAAGATGGCGCAGCGACGGAGCCGCTTCGGTTGGTTCCTCGGTTGCGATCGGTATCCAGAGTGCCGCTATATTCCGAAGGCGGAGGTTCCCGCAGAGTTCAGGATGGAGTTTGATGCCCTCTGCCCTGTATGTGGCGTTGAGCACGGTGGGAAGCTCGGACCAAAGAAGAACAATAAGCGCGGCACCTACTTCTATTCGTGTAGCCGCTACCCCGACTGCAAGACGATTCGACCGCGTCCAACAGGCGCAACGCATGGTGAGTGCGGCGCAGTGATTGGAAAAGACGATGAGGGTGGCGTCTGCACGAAGTGCGGTGCGCGCGTAACCCTGCCAGACGTCGTTGTCGTTGGCTCGGTCATTGCGGGCGGTGAGCCTGATCCGCTTGCTTGGGTGCCGAAGCGTCCGCGGCGCGGCGCAGCCGCCGCCGACAGCGGAGCGAACGCTGCGGCAAAAACCAGGGCGAAGCCAAAGGTCAAAGCCAAGCCAAAAACCAAGGCGAAACCGAAAGCAAGGGCGAAGAGTAAGGATCCCGCGGCCGAGTCTGCCGCCGTTGTCTCGGTCGCGGAGGCACCGGCTGAACAGGGGGAGACGGTCTAATGGCTCGGGGCCGCGGACCGGCTCCCGTGGCGTCGCACTCTCCTGCTGTGACTGATCCGCGTATCGCCCCCTTCATCATGCATCTGCGTGCACGTGCACTCTCTGCCGCAACGGAGCGTTCGTACCGCACGGCGGTGGAGCGGCTCGTTGCCTGGTACGACGCTGAGGGAATCGACTGGCGCACGCCAAGCCGGGCAGACCTGCGCCGCTACATCGCCCTTCTTAGTGAAGATGGCGAGCGCTCTACCGTGCAGCAACGTCTCGCCGCACTCGGCACCTTCTACCGATTCTGGGTGCGACAGGGGAGTGTGGCGAAGGATCCGCTCCATGCGCTCGCCCGACCAAAGCGCGAGAAGCGGCTCCCTGATGTCTTGTCGCAGCCACAAGTCGAGCAGCTCATTGCGCAGGCGGCGATTGGCACCTCACCTGCGCTGGCCCTGCGCGACACCGCGCTGATCGAGCTCCTCTACGGGGCTGGCCTGCGCATTGCGGAGGTCGTAGCGATTACCCTCGCCGACCTTCAGCTCGGCCGCGGTGAGGTGAAGGTGACAGGGAAGGGCGACAAGCAGCGCGTCGCACTCTTTGGTGCGCCATGTATTCGCGCGCTCGAGTCGTATCTGTCGGATGGTCGACCAGCACTCGCTGCCTTGGCCACGTCGTCAACCTCTGCGCTCTTCTTGAATCGCAACGGTGCAGCGCTCGGCGAGCGCGGTGCGCGCGCACGACTTGACGACATTGCACGTGCGGCTGGCCTTCCGGAGGCGTTTCACCCGCATACGCTGCGCCACTCATTCGCCACGCACCTCCTTGACGGCGGTGCAGATCTTCGCGTGGTCCAAGAGCTGCTTGGACACGAGAGCCTTGGCACGACGCAGGTGTACACCCACGTTTCAACGACGCGCCTGCGTGGCCTCTACAAGTCCGCGCATCCACG
>JBDLWN010000094.1:0-6062 GCA_039804225.1 Chloroflexota bacterium | reverse complement strand
CTCTGGCACGGCGCCCGGCTCGTCGCCGGCTCCAAGTCGGGGGGTCCCCGGCCCCCCAGCCGCAGCCCGAAGGCGCGGCAGTTCAGCGGCGAGTGTACCCGACGCGATGGCTCTCCGAACCTCCCCCATGAAGGCACTCATGTGGCGCAGGTTGTGGATCGTGAGCAGGCGGTAGGCCAGCAGCTCCTCCGCGCGGAAGAGATGCGCCAGATAGGCACGGCTAAAGCGTCGGCAGGTACTGCAGTCGCACAGCACATCGACGGGCTCCTGCTCATCGAGGTGTCGCGAATTGCGTAAGTTGAGGCGCCCCCCGGTAACCCAGGCCTGCCCATTGCGGGCGACCCGGGCGGGAAGGACGGAGTCAAAGAGGTCAACGCCGCGCAACACCGCCTCTAGCAGATCCACAGGTGATCCGAGGCCCATCAGATACCGAACGCGCGGATCACCCTCTAACGCGGTAACGGTCGCGTCGATGGCAGCGTTGCGCTGCTCTGGAGTTTCGTCACCCGCCAACCCACCAAGGTTGATGCCGTCAAATGGAAGCGAGCGGATGTAGGTCGCTGATTCGGCACGTAGCTCTGGGTTGATCCCGCCCTGCGCGATCCCAAAGAGCGCCTGGCCCGGTCGGCTGTGCGCTCGCAACGAACGAACCGCCCAACGATGCGTGCGATCCATTGCGCGGCGCACCTCGCGGTCGGTACTCCCCCCTGGCATCACCGGCTGATCAAAGGCAACGGCGATGTCGGGGCCGAGCGCCTGCTGCACCTCAATCGAGCGTTCAGGTGTGAACAGGTGCATGGAACCGTCGAGATGACTACTGAACTTCGCACCCTCTTCGGTAATGCGCATCAGCGGCCCGAGAGACACCACCTGGAAGCCACCCGAATCGGTGAGGATCGGTCGATCCCACTGCATGAACTCGTGAAGGCCACCGAAGCGCTGCACCCGCTCATGTCCTGGGCGCAGATACAGGTGATACGTGTTCGCCAGAATGATCTGCGCGCCGAGCGCCTTTAGGTCGTCTGGATCGAGAGACTTCACTGTGGCATTCGTGCCGACAGGCATGAAGTCTGGCGTCTGCACGAGGCCGTGACCGAGTCGCAGCTCGCCAGCTCGGGCGCGCGACTTGCTGTCCTGGGCAGTAATCGTGAATTGCGCAGTGCCAGCAGCGCGCGCGGGAAGCGTCGCCGGATCAGAGAGTGCGGCGAAGTGCGCCGATCGGTTCAGTGTTTCCCCCAAAGTGATGTGGTGTCTTTACCGAGATGAGCGCGAGCCGCTTCGGTGACAACACGACCCTGAGGCGTGCGGTCAATGAAGCCGATGCGCAGCAGGTACGGCTCAAAGACATCTTCCAGCGCATCGGCGGACTCTCCTAACAGCGCCGCCATGGCAGCAACGCCGACTGGTCCCCCATTGAACTTGTCGATCATGACGGTCAGGAGCTTTCGATCTGTCGCGTCGAGTCCCGCCTCATCAATCTGCAGGCCCTGCAGTGCCGTTGCGGCCGCCTGAACGGTGATGTTCGTGGAACCAGCGACCTGCACCTCATCGCGAACCCGGCGCAAGAGGCGGTTCGCTACCCGCGGTGTGCCGCGGCTGCGCGCTGCAATAAGCGCGGCGGCGTCAGCAGCGATCTCAATCCCGAGAATGCCGGCGGAGCGGCGGACAATTGCCGCAAGGTCGGCATCGTCATAGAAGTCGAGTCGCTGCACAGCACCGAACCGATCGCGCAGCGGCGACGAGAGCATGCCAACGCGTGTTGTTGCGCCTATAAGCGTGAATGGTGCAATGTCAAGTCGCAGCGATTGTGCCGAACCACGATTGCCGATGACGATGTCAATCGAACGATCTTCCATCGCGGGGTAGAGCACCTCTTCAACCGCTCGGCCGAGGCGGTGGATCTCGTCAATGAAGAGCACTTGGCGTGGCGTGAGGTCGGTGAGGATCGCCGCCATCTGCCCGCCGTGCTCAATGGCGGGACCTGAAGTGAAGCGAATCTCAACGCCCAGCTCCTTAGCAACAATCGCCGCAAGAGTGGTCTTGCCGAGCCCTGGAGGTCCGTGCAGTAAGAGGTGGTCGGCAGCCTCTCCACGTTCGCGCGCGGCTTGCAGCAACGTGGTGAGCGAGCGCTTCGCCTCAGCTTGGCCGATGTACTCGCCGAGCGATGCGGGGCGCAGTGTGGTTTCGGCGCTCAGTTCCGCGGCGTCGGTGCGCGATTCGCCGCTCATGCGCGCTCCTTAAGGGCGGCGCGCAAACGGTCTGCGAGCGGTGCGGCGGCGAGTGCAGCGTTGGCAGAGACGGCTGCGGCCATCTCCTTTGCCTCTCTGGCTGGGAAGCCGAGGCTACGGAGGGCGCCTTGCAGGTCACGATCTCCATCACCCTTGGCACCCATCTCGGCCTCCGCAGATGCCTCTCGGCTCATGCGGTCACCGAGCTCCACAATGATGCGCGCTGCAAGCCGCTTCCCTACTCCGGGTGCCTTAGCGATGAGCGTCTCATCGCCGTCGACCAGCGCACGGCGCAAGAGATCTGGACCGTGCGTTGCAAGAAGGGCGATGGCTACCTTGGGCCCAACACCGCTCACATCGAGCAAGGTGGCGAAGAGGCGCGCCTGATCACGTGTCGGAAAGCCAACGAGCGCTTCACTGTCTTCACGGACGATGTGGTGCAGAAAGAGTTCAAGCACTGCACCTTCGGTTGCCGTGCCCAAAACTGCTGGAAGCGTGCGAATCCGCAGGCCGAGACCGTTTGCACTGATCACCACGGCGTCATCTTCAACCCAGAGAACTGAGCCACGGATGTGGGCGTACATGACTACGACCTGCCCGCGCGCAGGGCGGCACGTACGGCACGATCAAATCCACTCTCTGCTGCAACCGCCGCAGATGCAGAGCGATCAAGACGCGATGAGCCGGAGCGATGCTCAAGTTTGCGTGCACCAGCACCCCAGAGTGCCAGAGCGAGCGCATCAGCCGCATCGTCTGGGGTGGGCGCTGCCCGAAGCGCGAGCAGCTTCGTAATCGCCTTGGTAACTGCTGCTTTGGTTGCACGGCCCTCTCCAGCAATCGCGCGCTTCATCTCGGAAGGCGTCGCTTCGACCACCTCGATCTTGTTGTCTGCAGCAATGAGAAGGGCGACGCCGCGCACGGCACCGATCGCCACAGCAGATTGCACATTGGATTGCGAAAAGATGCGCTCAATGGCAATTCGTTCTGGCTTGTGCTGCTCAATGAGGCCCGTGATGCCATCCCGCAACATGGTGAGTCTTTCGCCGAGCGTCAACGTTGCAGCGGTGCGGAGTGCGCCATGCGCAACATGCACTGGGCGTGCACCGCCAGCATCCACAACACCCCAGCCGAACGTCGCCGTTCCCGGGTCAAGTCCCAGGACACGCATCTTCATCCCGCGATCTCGGCAAAGACCTCGGGTGGGACCTCGAAGTTCGCCGTTACGCGCTGCACATCGTCGAGCTCTTCGAGTGCATCAATCAGCTTAAAGTTCTTACGTGCATCATCCGCTGACACCTCGACGGTAGATTTCGCCACGATGCCTGACTCAGCGCTCTTTACCTTGATGCCGGCGGCTTCAAGGGCACCCTGAACGGCGTGAATCTCTTGTGGGTCGGAATAGACGAAGACGGTGCCTTCATCAGCCTCAACATCTGCGGCACCAGCCTCGATCGCCGCCTCCCCGACCGTCTCAAACGAACCGATGCACTCGATCACGCCACGAGCCTCGAACTGCCAAGCAACGGCGCCGCTGCTCGCCAGGGCGCCACCAGACTTCGTAAAGAGGCTGCGCACCTCAGACGCCGTGCGGTTGCGATTGTCTGTGGCCGCCTCTACGAGTACAGCGACTCCCCCTGGGCCATACCCTTCGTACACAATCTCTTCGTAGGCGTCGCTCTGCCCTAAGCCAGCGGCGCGCTCAATGGCACGCTTGATGTTGTCGTTCGGCATATTGAGCCCACGACCCTTATCAATGGCCAGGCGCAGTCGCGGATTTGCGGCAGGGTCTGGGCCGCTAATGCGAGCCGCGATGGTGATCTCGCGCGAGACCTTGGTGAATTGGGCGGCGCGCTTCGCGTCGGTCGCCCCCTTGGCGCGCTTGATCGTTGACCATTTTGAATGTCCTGACATGCGGGGAGTATAGGCGAGGCGAGCGCACTCCCCCTTGGGATTCGGGGTTAGGCGCGGCGGAGAAGACGGTAGTCGCGGCGCCCCTTGCGCAGCAGGAGCGAGCCGTCGGCCAGCGGCGCAAACGAGGAGGCTGCCGCGGCGCCATCAGGGGCAGGGGCGCCGTTGACACTCACGCCCCCCTGCTCAATCAGTCGACGCGCCTCACTCTTGGAGGTCGCCAGCCCGGCGGCGATCACAAGATCAACGAGGGTTGAGTCCGTCGCATCCGGTAGGCCACTCGTTGGGAGCTCATCCGCCAACATTGCCAGCGCATCACTCGTCAGCGCTCGCAGGTCGGGGGTGCCCCCCTCGCCATCGCCAAAGAGCGCGTCAGCCACCGTTGAAGCACGAGCCTCCACATCGGCTCCATGCACCATGCTCGTTACAGTGCGCGCGAGATGGCGCTGGGCTCGACGGGCGGCAGGATTCTCGGCGTGCCGTGCCATCAAGGTTGCACTCTCCGCAACGCTATCGAGGGTGAAGCGATGGAGAAGCGACGCGATCGACTCGTCATCCTGCTCCATCCAGAACTGTCGGAAAGCGAAAGGGCTTGTCCGGGCTGGGTCTAGCCAGACGGCACCCTCTGCCGTCTTGCCAAATTTCTCGCCGCTCTTGGCGAGCAGCAGTGGATAGCAGAGCCCAAACGCGTGCGGCGCACCATCGGCGTTCTCGCCCTCCGTTCGCCGAATGAGCTCTGTTCCAGCCGTGATATTCCCCCACTGGTCAGAGCCGCCCATCTGTAGCTCCACGCCGTGCAGCTTTCGCAACATCATGAAGTCGTAGCCTTGAAGCAGCATGTAGCTGAACTCGGTGAATGAGAGACCGCCCTCAAGTCGTGTCTTTACACTCTCCTTGGCGAGCATGTAGCCAACCGTGAGGTGCTTCCCAGTGTCTCGCAGGAAGTCGATGAGCCCAAGATCGCCAAGCCAACTCAGGTTATCCAGTAATAGCGCGCCACTCTTCCCAGAAAAATCAACGAGATTGGCGAGCTGAGCGCCGATCGCAGCCCGATTGTGGTCGAGCGTCGCCCGATCAAGAAGGTTGCGCTCGGCCGACCGTCCGGAGGGATCACCAATCATGCCGGTGCCTCCCCCAACGAGCGCAACGGGGCGGCCACCGTGAAGTTGGAGTCGGCGTAACGCAAGGACACCCATGAGGTGACCAACATGAAGGGAATCGGCACTTGGGTCGAAGCCGATGTAGGCGCTAATCGCGGGGTCGGCAGCGAGGCGTTGATCGAGCCCCGCGGTGACATCATGAATGAGACCGCGCTCAGTGAAGTCGCGGAGGAGCCCAGAGGCCTGCGGATCAGTCATCCTCCCTATGCTACCGTCATCACGATGAACATGGCCTCGGGAAACCCAACGCAGCGGATCGGCCGCCCCCGAAAACGCCTACTTGGGGGGCTCTTCGCCCTCCTACCAATCGCCCTGCTGGGTGCCTGCCTTTTGATCGCCGGGATCGCCTATGGCGGCACCATTGCCATCTACAGCGCCGTCGTCGCTGATCTCCCCGACCCGAAGGATCTCGACACTATCGTGCTGAACCAGAACACCACCGTGTATGACCGCACAGGCACGGTCCAGCTCGCGGCATTTGGCTCAGATCGGCGAACCGAGGTGGACTTTGCCGACATCCCGAGCATCATCCTCGATACCACCACCGCGATTGAAGACAAGACCTACTGGGAGAATGCGGGGTTCGATCCGCTCGGCTTTGTCGCCGCCGCCCTCGACACCCTGGGCGGCTCGGGCCGAGGAGGCTCAACCATTACCCAGCAGCTCGTGCGCAGCCTGCTCCTCCCCGACTCAGCCTTCCAAGGGAGCGTTTACGAGCGCAAGGTGAAGGAGATCATCCAGGCCATTCGACTCACCAAAGAGTTCC
>JBDLWN010000093.1:0-4754 GCA_039804225.1 Chloroflexota bacterium | reverse complement strand
CGCGACGGCTGCGGAGCGGCAGCCCATCGGGCCCAAGAGCCTTTGCTGGATCGCGCGGATTCACCCAGGCGGCATCGGCGGCTGCGGTCACCGCGGCGTTGCTCTTCAGGATCTCCGTTGCGTCCACAGCCTCACCTCTACCAATTTCGCCCACGCAGAACGCGCGTTGCTATGCAGAGTGTATGGCATTTATGCACCCCGAAACACTCCCGTTCTACCGGCGGGAGGAGCGGGCAACACCTCTACGGCTTGATCGTTGCTGACGAAGTCCAGCGCCAAGGAGCGCGAAGATTGCCGCGAGCTGTAGGAGTGCCAACGTCAATCCATTCACCCCTGATTCGCGATTTGTCGATGGTGGTCCCTCGATTGGATCGCTCGGCTCCGGCGTTGGGGAGGCTTCTGGTGAGGCAGTTGGGTCCAGCGACGGGGTTGGTGTCGGCTCGTCGGAAGGCGTCGGGGTTGGTTCGCTAGATGGGGTTGGGGTTGCCTCGTCGGACGGGGTTGGGGTTGGTGATGGGGCTGGTTCCGAGACGATCACGGAACGCGTTTCTGTACAGGTCGTCGAACCACCTGGGCCAGAAACCGTAAGGCTCACCGTGAACGTGCCCACAGAGGTGAAGGTGTGTGCCGGCTCCTGCAGCGTGGAAGTTTCTCCGTCGCCGAAGTCCCAGGCCCAGCTATCAATCGTTTCGCTTGCAGCTGGTCCGTAGAAGTTCACCGTATGAGGTACCTCACCTTCAAGACCACTCGCCGAGAATGTCGTGCACTCAGGGGCTGAAGGTGGTGGGGTTGGTGTGGGCGTCGCAGCCGGCTCAGTATCAAAGGTTGCCTCCATCGTAAGGGCTTGCGACATGGTCACGGTGCACGTTGGATCTGTGGTGCAGCCTGCCGCAGCGACTGGTTCGAGCGCCCACGAAACGAGGTACGGCGCATACACAAACCCGAAAAGGTTGCGCAGCGGAGGGTAGGTCATGCCGACTGGAGTGATGTCCTGCCAGCCAACAAAGAATGAACCGCTCGCAGGAGTAGCGGTAATGGTGACAAGTTCGTCAAGGTCGTAGTCGTTGTTACATTTCGGAGAGGCCACGCCATGCCCGCAATCAACATTCTCAAGTGCCCAGTTCTGAGAAGAGACAACACTCCCTTGGCCACCGCGAAGGGAAACAATCGCTGTAGTGAGGGGCACGATCGCAACAAACTTCGCGACAATAGATTTAGATTCACTGAGCGCAACGGTGCAGGGGCCGGTATCAGAACAACCTGGGAATGTCGCACCTCCATCAGTCTTCCACCCCGCAAAACGCGATTTGGTTCCAGAGGATGCTGGTGTTGCGGTTAGGGTCACCTCCGCATCGGCATCTAGAACCTTGTTCTTCCTGCTCCCGCACGGCAGCGCGCAGGCGAGGTCATCATCTGCCGTGCCGCCAACTGACGCGGCAATTGCACCTTGCCCGGTACCAGTTACTGAGCTTTCGAGCTCTGCAATTGGAACGAATACCGCCTCAACCTCATTGAGGTCTCCTAGCGTGACTTCACAAGTTGTTGAGGTTCCGGTGCACGAACCGTCCCAATAGCCGAACCGATATCCCGCTGCAGGGGTCGCGGTAAGGGTAATGATGGAGCGCTTGTTGTATCCGTGTGATGTGGTCGAGCAAGAGGTAGTACAGGTTATTCCCGCAACATCGGACACGACCGTGCCGACCGTGCTTTCGACACCTTTCACGTTCGTGTTGACGTTGTGCTTCTTCTTCACAATGGAGAGATCTACCAACTCTGGCGTTGGAGTGGGTGTGGGCGTAGGGGTAGGCGTAGGGGTAGGCGTTGGATCGTCAGAAGGGGTCGGCGTTGGCGTTGGGGTTGAGGTTGTTGAGAAAATCGCGCGAATTGTTTTAGATGCACTCATCGTGACGACACAGGAGCCCGTTCCCGAGCAACCGGTGAAGACTGTGTTGTCTGGCGACGGGTTATACCAACCGTCAAAGGTTTCGCCACTCTGTGCCGTGGCGGTAAGCGTAACGAGAGTGTTGACGTCATAGGTTACGCAGTCGCTGCCGAACAGTGAACAGTCGCTCGTGACGGTGCCGACTGGAACAGAGCGGCTCACACTGCTGGAGCTCAAGAGCGGTCGCTCGAGGACCACGGTGAGGTCATACGTATAGACGAATGTTGCGGTAACTGACTTTGCAGCATTCATGGTGACCGTGCAGGTGCCAGTGCCGCTACAGACACCGCCCGACCAGCCCGAGAACCGATATCCTGCGCCTGGCGTTGCGGTCAGAACGACGGTTGACCCTGAGGTATAGGTCTGAGAGCCCGTCGAGCACCCGCTGCCACAGGAGAGTGGTCCGCTATCGGCCGAGACTGTACTTGTCGATCCGCCAACCTTTGTGATGCTCAACTCGTACGTGAGAACAAAAGTGGCCGTAATCGTTCGATCGGCACTCATCGTGACGTCACAGGTCAAGGCGCTGTCGTCGCACGCCTCCGAACCGCCTCCCGACCAACCGGAGAACTGCGAGCCCGACGCGGCGACAGCTGTAAGGGTCACCACCTGGTTGTTCTGGTAGGTGGCGCTGCAGCTGCTCGGCGAGGAGCAGGCAATGCCGTCCGGCGACGAACTGAGTGAACCGCTGCCGGCGCCGGCAAAGTTCGTGGTGAGGGTCCGCGAGCTGAATGTAGCCGTGACGTATCGCGCCTGTGACATGGTCACGGTACAGGTGCTCGCAGTCCCGCTGCAGACGCCGCCGCCCCACCCCGTGAACGTTTCGCCTGAGTCAGGCGTCGCCGTCAGTACGACCGAGGTGCCTGAGTTGTATTCAGCGACGCAGAGTGCGCCGCACGAGATTTCACCTTTCTCAGAGTTAACTCGTCCGGGACCGAACGTCTCCACTTGTAGTGGGTAGGTCAACGAAACCGTCGTACCGAATGTTGCTGTCACGTCGCGCGCCTGCGACATGGAGATGGTGCACGTTGTGCTCAAGCCACTACAGTCGCCGCTCCAGCCGTAGAAGGTTTGCCCAGCACCGGCGGTCGCGGTCAGCGTCACGATGGTGCCCGCCGCATATGCCGCTTCACAGTTCGCACTACCCGTCGTGGCACAGCCCGAGATTCCGCTGCTCCCGCCGACAGACCCCGTGCCCACGATTGAAACAATCAGCGGGTAAGACGAGAGGCCGGTGAACGTTGCCGTCACCGAACGCGCCGCGGTCATCGAGACGGTGCACGTTGAGCCGCTGCCGCTGCAGGCGCCGCTCCATCCAGAGAACGTCTGACCAGTCCCTGGCGTCGCCGTCAAGACAACAGACGTTCCATCTGAATATGAGTGCGCACAATCAGCGGTGCTTGTGCCGCAGTCGATACCGACCGGACTTGAGTTGACTGTGCCGTTACCGCTAGTCGTCACATCAAGCGGCCACTTCGAGATAACGCTGACCTGGAACCCTGCACCGCCGAAATCGGAGTTGTAGTGGAACGATGATCCAGAGAAGTCGTAGAAGAGGGCGGAGAGGCTTCCTGATCCGGTGCCGATGACCAATACGCGGTACGTGGTGACAACCTGGTTGCCGACCTTGTACGCAGATGAGGCAAAGTCTGGGTTTCCTGCACCGCATTTGTTGAAATCGACGTTTGTTTTATCATCAATCCAATTGCAGGCATCTGCGTATGGCGAACTGCCAATCACCGTACTCGGGGTTCCGTAGGAGGCACTTACGCTGGTAATTTTGAAGATGCTTCCTGGGAAGGTAATGAAGCTTTCAAGCTGCTCGTACGTTGTTGAGGTGCTGCCGTACAGCTTGTAGATGTACTCCTCGCCGACGATGAGGTCGGTTGGCGCTGGATCGCAGACCGTGAAAGTGGCATTGCAGCCACCCGCACCAGAAATCTTTTGCGTGGTGTTGCGGTTCTGGGAGACTAGTCGCTCAACCTTGACGCGGCGATTCGCAATGCTCCCCGACGCTCCCCCTGAACCAGCGGCGGCGATTGAATAGTCGCGGGTGGAGTTACGTGCTGCACCATCTCGGCTGATCCGAATTGTGTAGTAGGTGTCGACGCAGGTTCCTGCATTAACTGTGCCTAGATTGTGCTCCGCAGCATCCACCAGGTTGACGTTGGCGTTGGTGGTACTCCACGTCAGCGTGGTGGAGACACCCGTAATTGCCGTACTTGTGGTGTTGCAGACGCGCGCCCCCAGCGGGAAGGTGTCTGGTCCATCGGCTACATCGTTTGAATCAAGTCCGATGACATCCCAGGTGATGATGTCAACGGTGAGACCCCCGGCGCCGCGCACGGAAGGAATGGCGACACCTATCACGATGAGCGCCACGGAGAGCAATATGGACGGGAAGATCGAGGTGTGCTTTTGTACTTGTTTCTCCTTGGGTGCCGAGCTGCCTACGTTCGCCAACCACGTTGACGCAAGCGCATGCCCGCTCGGAGCCTGTGTCCAGACTGTGCCAAATGAAAAAGGAGGTCGTGAGCAAACGCAAATCGGGCTCGGCTTCGCAGGTGAAGCAGGTAGACGAGCTCGCTGTCGGCCTCGATCGCGGCGGTGGATTCAGTGCTCGGGACGACTTAAGTCTGCGCTCGTCGGCGCTCGGCAACCCGCTGCAGGGCGAGCATGGCGCCGAGGGAAGCGATGGCGAAGGCGAGGAGGGCGAGGTACTCCTCAAGGCGCTCCGGCGGGGCGAAGAGGGCAAGGTCGATCTGGGCGGTCACGACGAGGGCAAAGGAGAGGAGCCCAGAGGCGGCGACGG
>JBDLWN010000092.1:0-34241 GCA_039804225.1 Chloroflexota bacterium | reverse complement strand
TCGCGCGGTCAACAAATCCTTCGGTATAGAGGCTTCCTTCAGATCGCCACACATCAAACTCAACACCGAGTACAGCTAGTGACGATTCAATGCCGGCGCGAATGCGCTCTGAGGCCCAGCGACCAATCACTGCAATCTCGTCATCGGCAACGGTGCCGTCGTATCCTTCTGCATCAATTTCGCCACTGCGCTTCGGCGCAGCGGCGGCGCGCGTCGCAACATCGGGTGGAATCACCGCTGCAAGTTCTGCAACGTAGTCGCCCTTGTAGCCGTTCTCGGCAACGGCGACACCATCGCGTAGGGCGATGACACTTTCGCCAAGTCGGCGAACCTGCTCGCCGAAGTCATTGAAGTAGTACTCGCGGGTTACCTGTTGACCTGCAGCTTCAAGAACGCGTGACAGTAGATCGCCAACAAATGCGCCGCGCGCATTCCCGACGGTAAGCGGACCGGTTGGATTTGCGGAGACGAACTCAACGTTGACGCGGTATGCCGGAGCACCACTCGCAACAGCAAGGTGCCCCCATGCGAGCGGCGCGCGAACGATGGCGTCGAGGTGATCAGCGAGGAGGCCAGCGCGGAGTCGCAGGTTCAAGAATCCAGGCCCCGCAACCTCCGCGTGCGCGATCGGTCCAAGTGCGCCACTTCCACCATGCATGCGCTCCGACGCTTCGGCGGTGAGCTCTGCTGCGATCGCCGCGGCAATCTGCGCTGGGGCACGCTTCAGGATCTTGCTCCCCTTCATGGCGATGTTGGAGGCGTAGTCGCCGTGATCGCGGTTCCCAGGGATCTCAACCTCAATTCCGGCAACGAGTGTGTCGAGTGCGGCGGCGTCGTCGGGTGTGGGGAGGGTGCCGCTTGCTACGGCGCGTCGCATGGCGCGTGCCACTGCGTCGCGCACGGTATGGCGGAGTGGGCGCCCGAGCAGGGGGTCACGCGGCAGCGCAGCGGAACGAGAGGCTGGTGCTGACGGAGTGCTCATGGCTGAATCGTAGCCGCGAACTCTGGCACGATGGCGCCATGACATCTGAGACGGCTCCGGCAGGCACCCCACCCACGCGCCCGCCAGAGGGGGCGGAACTGGCGACGCCAGTCACCCGCGGGCAGATTGCGCGGGTCGGTCTCATCCTTCTCGTCACCTTTCTCGTTGGCGCGCTGCTGCTGCGCCTGCAGGCAGATCGGATTCGCGAACTTGACCTTCCGCTGCCGGCCGGGTGGGCGGCGGTGAGTGCCGACACCGTGCTGGCAGGGATCTCACCGCAGAGTGCCGTCCGCGCCGCTCGTTCGGCCGATGCACCCGTTGGTGCAACGCCGCGGGTGCGCCTGATCACGCTCAGTAGCGGTGGTACCGATGCGCCAAACCTGAAGGGAACCTTCTGGCTCATCGTCACGGACGACATTCGCCCTTCAATGGAGATCCCAGCTGGTGATGCGATGGATGTGATTCGAGCGTACGTGCTGGTTGATCAAGCTGGTCGCGTCGCACTTGCGGTAGAGCGTGGCTTTGCCAATACCGACCCAACGATGCCGCCCGACTGATTGGCGCTGGCTAGATCTCGAATCGATCCCCTTCGCACACCGCAACGATCTCACCAGAAAACTCCGTCGCTGCCGCGCGTACGGCCTCCACTGGATCAACCTCTGCACCGAAGTGCGTAAGCAGAAGTTTTGCCGCGCCAGCAGATGTCGCCGCCTTTCCTGCGCCGTACGCGGTGACATGCGTGTCCCCATCGCGCCACTGCGCCGCACCACCAGCCGCCTCACAGAGGAGCGTGTCCCCAGGCCGCACGATCGCCATGAGGTCTTCCCAATGCGAAACGTCGCCCGAATAGGTCAGCCCAGGTCGCTCAGGTAACGCAACGCGGAGTGCATACGACTCGCCGGTGTGGCGAACACGCGCGCTCTGCACCATCAAATGCCCCACAGGAAGAACGCGCCCGCCCCCAATTGGCGGTAGTGCTGCATCACTGCGCCATGTTGAGAATGCGAAAGGTTGCGAGGAGTCATGTGCACCAGCAGCCTGCTCTTCTGGCGTTCGATCATCGAGTAGCGTTGCAAGTCGTGGCGCGAGACCACTTGGGCTGATCACCGCAACGCTGCGCGCATCGGCCCCCATCTTGTTGCCATGCACGAGCGCGTGTCGCAGCGCAGCAAGGTCAACCCAGTGGTCAGGGTGCAGATGCGAGATTGCTACAGCACTGATGTGCGGCAGTTCCTGGATGCCGATGCGCGATGCAAGTGGCGCGTAGGCGCCGTGACCTAGATCAAAAACGAGTGTTGTGGCGCCATGTTGCACCAGGTATCCCGACGCACGCGATCCATCGTGGGTGCGATACGCGCCCGCCGAACCGAGAACTGTCAGCGTTATCGAGTTGGGATCGGCCATTGCTCACCCGCGGATTTCCAGCGCTTTGTTGCTAGTTCCTCAAAACCGGCATCAAGCAACAGTTCACGTGCACGATCAAAGTTCATCGCAAACCAATCAGGTTGATGAGCATCGGAACCGGTGACGATGTATTGACCGCCGAGTTCGCGATAACGGCGCACCGCTTGTGGCAGCGGATACGGAGAGCCCGTTCGCTGTCGCCAGCCCGAGGTATTGATCTCTAGCGCGGTCCCAGTTTCAATGAGCGCCTTTAGTACCGGCTCATAGAGATCGGGCGCCACCTCAAATGCAGGGGTGTCAATAAATGGATAGACATACTTCCGTACGTAGTCCATGTGGCCCACGATGTCGAAGAGGCCGCTCTCGATGCCTGCCTGCACCTCGTCAAAGTACGGAGCTGTGTCGTGCACGTCGTGCCCCGCCCAGTTCGGCGCTAGGGCGCGCTTGAACGGCGAGTCGATCCCGGGGTGCACGCTGCCGATCGTGAGATCGTACTGGTTGGTGCGTAGATGCTCGCGAATCTCCGCCTCGTACTGCTGTTCGTAGGAGATCTCGACGCCGAGCAGGATCTCGAGGCGATCACCGAACTCTCGTCGCAGCGCTTCGACTGCCTCTACGCGCTGCTGATGGGGGGCTAGGGTCGCCCCCGCCTCCCGCGGGTCAAAGTCGAGGTGGTCAGTCAGCGCGATGCGTGGCATTCCCAAGGCGATCGCCAGGGCGGGGTAGACGTCGAGCGGCACCTCCGAGTCGGGGGAGAGGAGGGTGTGCAGGTGCACATCAAGGGGGGAGTCAAAGGTCCCCGCGAGGGCCAGCTCTGGGCGACGGTCGCGGTCGCCGATGCGGCGAATTGGGGCGGGGCTCACTGTTCGTTCAGCCAGGCGCGGGCGGCGGCCCCCCGCAAACCACGAATGAGGAGGAGGGCCAGGCCGATGAAGGGGAGGCCAGGGAGCCAGTTCCCCAAGGTGAGGGCAACCAGAGGGGCTGCGGGGATCAGGATCGTGCTCAGGCCGAGGGCGAAGCCCCGCCCCGCCTCCTTCCGCTGCCAGACGAGGGTGATGGTGAAGATGCAGGCGGCGATCAGGGCCATCCAGACCACCCCCTGCAGGGTGACGGGGGCGGCGGTCGCCTGCTCCACGATCGGACCGAGCGTGAGCCCCAGACCCACCAGCAGGAGGAGGGCGTAGGCGAGGAAGGCAGCGACGGCAATCGGCATACGCTCAGGATGCCACGGTCGCCCCATCCGCACCCGTCAGCCACGACGTGAGGCTCCCCCACACCTCAATCTTGATGGGGAGCGGGAACCGCATTGACGCAGGAGCGCGGGGAGCCCTACCCTTACCGTACCACTGGGTCGCCCGGCGGCCCTGGACTATGTCGGCGCCAGCAGATGTTGGCGCCCAACGCGTCGCCTCGCTGGTGGGGAGGCCTCGCAAGAAGGAGGACTAACGCATGGCGCGAAAGAATTGGAAGCTCGCTGCAGTCGCAGCGATGCTCGCCGTCGTGGCCACCGCCTGTGGGAGCAATACCCCATCGGCAGATGGCCTCGAAGGCGAAGTAACGCTTTGGCACGCTTACGGCTCGTCCGGCGGCTCGGCAGAAGGCACCGCCTTCGCTGCACAGCTCGCCAAGTTCGAGGCTGAGTTCCCGAAGATCAAGATCAATGCCGTTGAGGTGCCGTTCGGCGACATCTTTACGAAGTTCAAGACAGAGGCTGCCGCCGGCGGCGGACCAGACCTCTTCATTGCTCCGAACGATGACCTTGGCAACCTGGTAACGGCAGGTCTGCTCGAGCCAATCACGGACACGACCGATCTTGGAACGGTTTCGCAGCAGGCTCTCGACGGCGCAACCGTCGGCGGCAAGCTCTACCTCGTTCCTGAAAGCCTCAAGGCAGTCGTCATGTTCTACGACTCGGCAAAGATCCCAACTCCGCCAGCAACCGCTGCTGAGTTCAAGGATTACGTCGACAACGGCGGCAAGGTTGCGGTTCCAGCTGGCGTGTATCACGTCTGGGGCTGGTACAAGGCCTTCGGCGCTTCAATCTTTGACAGCACCGGTCACGCAGCATGCTTCACCACGCCAGTCGGCGATGCCATGGACTACGTCAAGAGCCTCAAGGCCTCTGGCGCAGTTGTTGACGGCAACGACGGCGACCTTGGCCAGAAGTACATGAACGGTGAAGTTGATGTGATGTTCAACGGCAACTGGGTTCTCGCGGACTACAAGAAGGCCCGCCCAGGCACGCAGGTTGCTCCGTTCCCAGCTGGCACCAACGGCCTCCCATCGGTGGGTATGGTCGGTGTTGACGGTTGGCACATCAACGCAGCAGGTATGAACAAGCCGCTGGCAATCAAGGTTGCCTCGATCCTTGCCTCGCCTGCCTACGCTCAGATCATGGTTGACCAGGCCGGCCACGTGCCAGCATCAACCGCGGTCACAGTCACGGACCCGGTAACCAAGGCCTTCGCAGACGCGATTGCCACGGGCACCCGACGTCCTGTTGAGGCGTGGATGAACAATTACTGGGGCAACTTCGGCTCGGCGTGGGACAGCGTCCTACAGACCGGCGCCGCAGGTGCTGATGCAGCCTACACGGCATGCGATGCCATGGAGACTGCAAACGTCGAAGCTGGCCTCTGGCCATAATCGACCGCTAGCGTCGAGCTAGCCGCTTAGGTGTAACCGCGATTGGGGCGGGGGCTTTGGCTCCCGCCCCGATTGCTATCCAGGGGAGAGAAGAGAGGGGGGTACGGTGAGCATTCTGACGCGCATCAACCGCCGCTCGCTAACCCCCTACATGTTCATCGCACCCGCCATGGTCGTCATGGCGATTGTCACGATTTACCCGTTGCTATTTCAGTTCTGGATGTCATTCACCGATTACGGCTTGCAAAATCTTCGTCAAGGCGCACCTGCCCCAGATTGGGTTGGGCTTGAGAACTACGTCAAGATTCTGACGAGCGAACTGTCGATTCCGAACTACTCGTTCCTACGGCTCTTCCTCTACAACATCTTCTGGGCGCTGAGCAACGTCACCATCCACATCATCCTCGGCGTTGCCATTGCGCTCCTGTTGAATCACCCAGGGTTGAAGTTCAAGCGCATCTATCGAGCGCTGTATGTACTCCCCGTGCTGATTCCCCCGATTGTGGTGGCAACCACGTGGCGCAACCTGTTCAATCAAGATGCAGGTGCCGTGAACATGCTGCTGGAGCTCGTTGGTCAGGTCTTCCGTATTCCGCCAGAAACTTTCTCAATTGACTGGCTGCGCCAGGTCGAAGATCCGATCAGTTTTGTGCCGCTCCCTCTCAGCTACTACGCCATGTTGATTGCGAACATTTGGCTCGGCTGGCCGCTGAACGCGGTGGTTGCAACCGGTGCGCTGCAGGCGATCCCGAAGGACCTCTATGAAGCGGCGGAGATCGACGGGGCGGGCAAGTGGGCCTCGTTCAAGACGATCACCCTCACCTATCTGCGACCGGCGATGGTTCCTTTTGCCATCTATGGCTTTGTGGTGACCTTCAACCTCTTCAGCCTCGCCTACTTCATGAGCTCGGGTGGGCCGTTTGGTCGCACCGAACTCCTCGTCACCCAGGCGTATCGGCTCGTCAACGAGCGACAGCTCTACGCCGTAGGTGCCGCATTCGCCGTGGTGCTCTTCGTCATCCTGCTCACGATCAGCCTAATCACCAACCGCATCTCGAAGGCGACGGCGCGATATGACGACTTCTAAGCGCCGTTCGTTCCGCGAACCCTCCCTGATCACCAAGATCGGGCTGCAGCTTGCCGCCCTGGGTATCTTGATCACCGTGCTCTTCCCGATCATCTGGGTCTTTAGCGTTTCGCTCTCGCCGCTCAACCTGATCCGCCCCGATGGGCTCAACCTCATCCCAAAAGATGCGACCTTCGAGGCATATCTGCAGGTGATTGAGCGGCCAACCAGCAATCCAGTGTCATTCTTTGAGCTCGCCTTCAACTCACTCAAGATTGCCGGCGGTACGGCGCTCGCAAGCGTTGGGCTTGGCGTACTCGCCGCCTACCCACTGAGCCGCCTCGCCTTCCGCGGTCGCACCTTCATCATGCTGGTCATCCTCGGCGTGCTGATGCTGCCAGCGGTTGCCACACTCGCGCCGCTCTTCGTCACCCTGAACGGGATTAGGCTTGACCTGCCGATCCTCGGCGCGTTCAATTTGCGCAATTCACAACTCGGGGTCGGCATCGCGATCGTCTCGGGCGCTCTCCCCTTTGCGATCTG
Organism: Chloroflexota bacterium; assembly: GCA_039804225.1. Classification (GTDB taxonomy): domain Bacteria; phylum Chloroflexota; class Limnocylindria; order Limnocylindrales; family Limnocylindraceae; genus Limnocylindrus. Next base: position 27,600 of record JBDLWN010000092.1, on the reverse strand, counting down.
GAACTTGAAGGGCTACCTCGATACGATCCCGCGTGAGCTAGAGGAGGCGGCTGCAGTCGACGGCGCATCCCAGGCGCGCATCTTCCGGAGCATCGTGTTGCCGCTCGCGCTGCCGGCTATTGCTGTTACCGGGTTCCTTGGATTCATCAGCGGCTGGACGGAGTTCTACTACTCCTGGATGTTCCTGACGCAACCACGTGACTTCACGTTGGCAATGGCCCTCTCGGCGATGACAGGCACGTATGCTTCGGCAATTCCGTGGCCGCTCGTCTCGGCCTTCTCGATCATGCTCACGCTGCCGCCGGCGATCGTCTACCTGTTGAGCCAGCGCTTTATCACGAGCGGACTTGCCGTCGGCTCGGTCAAGGGGTGAGTTCGCAACGGCCCGCGGGGCCCAACACACCAGGCTGGGTTCGTGACGCCGTCTTCTATCAGATCTTTCCCGACCGATTCGCGCGCTCTGCGCAAGCGCAGCAGCCCGGACCGCTAGAGGCATGGGACACCCCGCCAACGCGCCACGGCTTTAAAGGCGGAGATCTCCGCGGCATTACCGAACGACTCGGCGAGCTGCAAGAGCTTGGCATTACGGCGCTCTATCTCTGTCCGGTCTTCTCTAGCGCATCAAATCATCGCTATCACACATACGACTACTTCAACGTTGATCCGATGCTCGGTGGCAACGAGGCGCTGCGCGAACTGCTCGATGCCGCACATGCGCGAAACATGCGCGTAATTCTTGATGGCGTCTTCAATCATGCAAGTCGCGGATTCTGGCCCTTTCACCATGTACTTGAGAATGGTGCACAGTCTCCCTACGTGGATTGGTTCTATACCGACGAAGCATTCTTGCGTGGCGATCGCCCGCTGATTGCCTACCCAGAAGCGGCGGATTGGCACGCGAAACAGAGCGGCGACGCAGGTGGAGGCATTGCAAGCAGACCAGAGACAGAGATTGGCTACAAGGCGTGGTGGCAGCTCCCTGCGCTTCCAAAGATCAACGTTGGTAACGCCAATGCACGAGAGCATTTGTTGCAGGCGGCCGAGTTCTGGATTCGCTTTGGCGCCGACGGCTGGCGACTCGATGTTCCAGAAGAGATTGATGATGCGAGCTTCTGGCAGGAGTTCCGCGCGCGCGTTCGCGCGATCAACCCGGAGGCGTATACGGTTGGCGAGATCTGGAAGCGCGCCGATGCGTGGCTCACCGGCGACCGCTTTGACGCGGTGATGAACTATCCGCTCACTGAGGCGATTCTCGGGTACGCCGGGAGCGGTCGGCTGGCACGTGATTTAGGTGACCACAACGACACATACAAACGACCGGAGTTGAACGCGTCGGAGTTTGCGGAGAAGCTCACCGAGATCATGGGTTGGTATCACCCGGCAACTACGGCGGTGCAGTTGAACCTCCTCGGTTCACACGACACACCACGACTTCGCAGCATCGTGGGCGGCAGCGCCGCTGCAGCACAACTTGCAACGCTCCTACAGCTCGCCCTCCCAGGTGCGCCGTGCATTTACTACGGCGATGAGCTGGGAGCGCTCGGCGCCAATGACCCAGCGAACCGCGGTCCGTTCCCGACGGATCTCGCCTCAATCAGCGCAGAGGCGGCGGCGTTCCGTGCCTTCGTTCGTGGCGCTGTGGCGGCGCGGCATGAGCATGCCGTGCTCCGCTCTGGGGCCCTGCGCGTGGCGCATGCCGAAGGGGCAGTGCTGGTTCTTGAGCGAAGCGCGGACCCCCTCGGCTTCGAGGGTGAACCACTCCGACTGGCACCAGAGGCGGTCCGCCGCCTCTTGGTGGCGACCAACACAGGCGAGAGCCCCGCGCGTGTGCAAGTGCGCCTCGATGGGGTGAGCAGCGTTGCGCGGCTCGACTGGGAGGGGGCCACCGGCACGGCGATGCTGCTTGGCGACGGCGCCCTGGAGATCTCCCTGCCACCGGTAAGCGGAGCGATCTTTCAGCTCCGCTGATTGAGGGAGTTGCGCGGTGAGGTGGTACCCCCGACGGGATTCGAACCCGTGATCTCCACCTTGAAAGGGTGGCGTCCTAGGCCTCTAGACGACAGGGGCGCGCGGAACGCAGCGTAGCACCGCTCTTAGGGCTCCGCCCCTAAGAGGCGAGCTTGCCGAGGATGTCTGAGGCGCCGAGTGCGATTCCAGCGGCGATGGCGAACCCGCCGGCGAGGAGGGCGGCGAGCATCGCTCGGCCGTCGCGGGCGCTTCGAATCGCGCGAATCATGCTAATCGTGAGCATCAGCGACGCGAATGCGCAGGAGAGGCCAACCACGAAGGTGCCCACCGACAGTTCACCGATCTGGTCAGAGTTGCGGATCGTGGCGACCCAGGCGAGATAGAGGAGCGAGACACTCACCGCCACCACAACGGCGACGAAGGTGCCGAGCGAGATAACGCCACGCAGGCGGTTACGCAATCTGGCTGGTGCACTCATCGCGGCAGGCTCCTCATGGGTCTAGGGTACGACCTCCCAGATGATTGTGGTGCGCGCTGGCACCTCGACCCCAGTGGTGAGGTCGCCGCCCCCTGCTGCGCCACTCGACCGAGCGACCTCGCGGATGTTGACGCCAGCGCCAAGATTGAACGTGAGGCGCTCGCTGCCGCCGCCAGCGTTCACCGCCACCAAGAGGTCGCCAACGGTCCAGGAGCCGGGTGCGCTGAGCTGGGCAATCTCGCCGACGACCCCGCTGGCGCGGCGTGAGAAGAGCACGGTGCGGCTGGTTGCACCGTTCGCGCCAACCGCGAGCCAGTCGACACTTGCGCCGCGCACGTGGGGGTGAGCGGCACGGATGGCGGCGAGCCTCTGGTACCAGGCAAGCATTGAGAGGTCGGCCGCCCGCGCATCTGGGAGCGGCGCTGGTCGCCGTCCGCCAAGGCCACTGCCATCGAGGCGTGCGGTGCGTGGATCAGTGGGCAAGATCGGGAACGTACGACGGTCATCTGGATCCGTGGCGCCGCTCACGCCAATCTCATCGCCGTAATAGACCGTTGGTGATCCAGGCAGCAGATATTGCATAGTTGCGGCAAGCAGCTGACGCGCCTTCCCGACCGAGAGATTCTCGGCGAGCTCTTTGCCCTCACGACCGTCGCCGGGGGTGAACTCCCAAAGCGATCGCGAAGTGTCGTGAGAGTCAAGGAGTGTGAGATTTCCAAGGGTGACGGCGATAGGGTAATCCTCTGCGATGCCCATCAATTTTCGAATGAAGAGCACTGCACTGCGATTCGTACTGTCGGTTGCCCCCGCCTCAGGCTTTCCGCCGAGATAGGCGAGCACTGCATCACGGAAGCGATAGTTCATCGTGGCGTCGGCGGCGTCGCCACGAAGGAGGCGCAGCGCGTCACGTCGGTTCCAAAGCTCACCAATGATTGGGGCATTCGGTGATGCCGCCTTGAGCGCGATGCGGAACTCTTGCCAGAAGCCGTCAGGGAAGCTGCCGTCGGGCATCACGTCAAGGCGCCAACCGGCGACGCCCTGTTGCAGCCACCAGCGCGCCACACCAGCGTCACCCGCCGGCGAGGCGAGGAGGGTGGCCGCTGGTGCCCCTGATGCGTCCCCAAGGATCAGCGCTCTTACCGCATCGTTGTTCTTGTTGAGCACAGGGAGCGTGTCGTAGTTCGCCCAGGCAACATAGCCCGCGGTGTTCGGCCCAGAAGCACCCGAACATGGTCCTCGTGTGCCAGCCGCCTTCGTCCAAATGAACCAGTCGCGATACGGCGAGTCAATCGACTCGCAGGCACCGACTGTTGGCCATCGACCGTAGCGGTCAAAGATCGGCGAATCAGAGCTGACATGGTTGAAGACACCGTCAAGGATCACTGCAATGTTGAGCTTCTGTGCGGCAGACAAGAGGCGTTGTAGCGCCGCATTCCCACCAAGGCGTTCGTCAACCTGCAGGAAATCATTGCCGTCATATCGATGATTAGAGTTCGCATCAAAGACTGGGTTGAGGTAGATCGTGTTTACGCCGATGGAGACGAGGTGTGGAAGTCGAAGGCGAATACCATCAAGGTCACCCCCATAAAAATCTTCACCCTTAGGTGGCGTTGCAGGAATCGTGTTCCACGGGATGATTGAAGCAACCCCCTTGTAGCGCGGCTGCGCGCCGCCATCGTTCAACGGGGTGGCGTTTGCAAAGCGGTCGGGGAAGATCTGATACACAACAGATCCGCTCAGGAGCGGACTGGCGGTGAACCCCTTTGGGGAGACGACGATCGCCCAGTCGCCACCCACGTTGGCGACTGATGTGCTCCCAAGTCCCTGGTCGTTGACGTTGTCATCGGAGAGTTTGACCGCAGCGGAGCCGTCGGCAATGACAAAGTGATAGCCGATGGCTGTTGGTTCTGTACCAACCTCGATGCTGGCCTGCCAGAGATCGCAGCGAGCCTCCGTGAGCTCGTTCGCAGGATCAAGAACGGGGTCAGGGGCGAGGAGGGTGACGAGTTCGGCGCTTGCACCACGATTCGACCCATTTACCTCGGAGCAAAGGACTCCGCGCGCGACACGGGTGGCGGGGCTCTTCGTTGCCGAGCCGGCGAACGGCGTGGCGACCGAGAGGGCGACAGTGACAGCGTCGTCGGTTCCGGTGCGCACATGGAGAACCACCGTTGCGCCAACCTCCACCGCACCACCCTCAAGGCGATAGGCAGGGTCGCGAGAGTCATGGCGGATCAAGAGCTCCTGCAGCTTCCCGTCACCCCTTACCTCTGCCGCCGGGTCAGTCGGGTCGCCCGCTGGCCCGCATCCCGCGGCAAGCAGAGCCACGACGAGGGTGATGGGCAGGCTGCGGCGCCAAAGCGCGGCGGGCTCGGGTACGATCAGAGGCACTATGGAAGTGAACGGCATCCGCATCCCCACAATCATCGCTGAGAATAGTGCCGCGCGCTGCGACAGTTGCTCTGCGCAAATCGAAGGAACCCCGTTCCGTATCAGCGTGCTCGACATCATCGCAACCGAGGTTGCCCCCTCGTTTGGTGAGGCCTCGCCGATCAATCCTGGTCCATTCCAGTTCTGCACCGACCCCGTCTGCCCGTCGCGCTGGATGGCGGCGCGAGGGTGGCTCCGCTGCAGTCGCAGCGGTGTGCGCGAGATCATGCGACCGATCCGGCTGCCGCAGGGCGCCGGTGCTGAGTTCGGACTCTGCGATGGTCTGCATCACGATGCTCACGAGTTCCTGCCGGCATAGGCAGGAACCAGCGTGACAACGCTCATCCCAGCGCTCACCGCGCTCTGCGCCCTTCTCTTCGCCGCGCTGCTTTTTGATCAGTATCGAACCCGTCGCGGCGCCTATCAGTTGGCGTGGGGCGTTGGCGCGATCGCCTTCTCTATTGCGGCAGGCGCCGAGGCGCTCGCCGCGGCTATCGGCTGGAGTGAACCGATCTATCGCATCTGGTATCTCTTCGGTGCGGTATGGACCGCAGGCTGGCTCGGCGCTGGCACCATTTTGTTGTTGGCGAAAACACGATTCGGCTACTGGTATGCGCTCTGCCTGGCGCTCTCGGGCCTCTTTACGATTCTGGTTGCACGCCGTCTAGAGGATCCATCGGCAGGACCAACCGCGTTGCTCTACGCGCTTACCGCCTGGGGTGCCGCGATTGCCATTAGTTGGCTTTCGTACATGGGTGACGTCCGGTGGGCACGGATTGCAATCGCCCTGACCGCGGCCTTGAGTGCGACCGCGGTACCACTCGTGGTGATTGCCGATCTGCCAGCCCCTGGATGGGCGACAGACCCCGCAACCGGCGCGCCGATTGCGCTGCTGCTCCCGCCTTCACTCCGTCTTCTCACACCGATCCTCAATGTGAGCGGCGGGCTCGCACTGCTGACGGGTGCCCTCTTCTCGATCTATGTCTTCATGCCAAAGCGTCGCGTGCTCCCATATTCAAGTGATCCAGATCAGCGTGGTGATGAACTCCTCTTTAATCTTGCGATCGCCCCCGTGGCGCTCACCGTGAACTTCGTGCGCAGCGTTCCCGACGCCTGGCGCGCCTGGCGTGCTGGAACACTCAATCGTCGTGTGCCAGCGACAGCGCTGATCGCACTTGGCGCCTTTGTGCCGAGCCTTACCGACACGCTGAATCGTGCTGGCTCTACCGAGGGGTATCAGGCGGGGAAGCTGATTGGGGCAATCCTCCTACTGGCTGGGTTCTTGGCAAGTGTGGAAGCGGCTCGCGAGGTTCGCCTCCCGCTTCTTGGTCGACCGGTCCGGGCGCTGCTCAGGTTGGTTCGCCGCGAGGGGTGACTGGTATCCTGAACTCCAGCACCGCACGGAGGCCCCAATGAAGATCCGCACCGCAGTTCTCCCCGTTGCCGGATGGGGCACCCGGTTCCTTCCGGCTACGAAGGCCGTTCCGAAGGAGTTGCTACCGATCGTTGACCGTCCTGCAATCCAGTACGCCATCGAAGAGGCGGTTGCCTCGGGGATTGAGCGAGTCATTCTCGTCACCAGTGAACATAAGCGCGCGATCGAAGATCACTTCGATATCTCGGCTGACCTTGAGGCAATTCTTGAGCAGCGCGGTGACATCGAGCACCTCCGGGCCGTGCGTGCCGTTGCCGATATGGTGCACCTCGTAACGATTCGTCAGAAAGAGCAACTCGGCCTCGGTCACGCCGTGCTCATGGCCCGAGATGCTGTTGGCCATGAGCCATTTGCGGTAATGCTCCCCGACGACCTCGTCTTTGGTGCAACCCCTGCCCTCGCCGAACTGATTGAGGCATATGTCGCGAATCAGGCATCGGTCGTCGGCGTAATGCGTGTTGCGCCGGCAGAGACGCATCGCTACGGCATCGTTGATCCCGATACCACGCTCCCAACGAGCGATCAGGGGCGAACCATTCCACTTCGCGGCGTCGTAGAGAAGCCCGACGCAGGAGATGCGCCGTCAGACCTTGCTGTTGTCGGCCGGTACATCCTGAGCCCCAAGATCTTTGAGCGCCTAGAGCAGACAACCCATGGGGTTAATGGTGAGATTCAGCTAACGGACGCCATTCACACGCTGGCGCAAGAGCAGCCCGTCGTCGCCCGGCACTTCTCTGGAACGCGATATGACGTCGGATCGCCAGAGGGGTGGCTCCGCGCAAACCTACATATTGCGCTTGATCATCCAGTCTATGGACCAATTGTGCGTAAGGCTGTTGCCACTGAGAACGAGCGCCCTACATGACACCATCAGAGCGTGACGAGCGAACGCTGAGGCCGGGCGACATTGTTGCTGGACGGTATCGGCTACAGGAGCTGATTGGCGAAGGGGCGGCGGCACTCGTCTTCCGTGCAACCGATGAGGCGCTTGGCCGCGACGTGGCGGTAAAGGTGCTCCGGGCACCACTCGCAACATCTGCCGCTGCCGCTGAGCGCTTCCGAGCCGAGGGCAGGGCTGCCGCTATCGTTGCGCACCCAAACGTTGCCGCAGTGTTTGACGTTGCGCCAGAGGGTGAATCACCAGCGATTGTGATGGAGTTTGTTGACGGCGAGGATCTTGCCTCTATGTTGCGTCGCGTCGGTCCGCTGGTGCCACGCCGCGCTGCAGCAGTTGCTGCACAAGTTGCACGCGGACTTGCCGCCGCACATGTGCGCGGCATCATTCATCGCGATGTCTCTTCGCGCAACATTCTGATCAGCAGGGAGGGGCGTGCTCAGATCGCCGACTTCGGAATCGCGCAGGCGATGCACGAGGTTGACGGGAGCGAAGCGGCTGCGCGCAGCGGTCAGCGACCAGAAGGATCGGTTGGCTATCTTGCCCCGGAGGTCTTGGCGGGGAGTCCACAATCTGCAGCGTCAGACCTGTTTGGCCTTGGTGTGGTCCTGTTTGAACTACTGACGGGGCATCGTCCGTTCGACCACCTGAGTGGCGCAGAGTTAAAGGAGCGACGCAGTCAGTCGCCCGCCCCATCACCCCGTGACCTGCGACCCGATATCTCACCAGAGCTTGATCTCATCACGATGCGTCTGTTGGCACCGAAGCCGAATGAGCGCTATGTGAATGCAACCGCCGCGGCAGATGCCCTTGAGACGTATGTGGTGCAGGCGAATCGCACCGCCGTTCCATCGCGACCGGTCGGCCCAGCCGCTGGCGCACCGCGCGCGCTTGCCGGAACGCGGGTCGCCCGAGTTGCCGCAGAGGCGGGACCAGGTGAGCCGGAGATGCTTCCAGATCCGAACGACGTCGGTGGCGATCAGCCCGCTGATTCAGACGACACGATGACGACGCGCTCCATGCTTCTAGCGATTGGCGGCGTCGCGCTCACGGCGCTCCTGCTGGTTGGCGGAGTGATCTTGGCACTTCGAATCTTTGCTGCAGGGACAGGTCCAGACAACAACGTGAAGGTGCCCAGCCTCACCACCCTAACCCTCGCTGAGGCAATCCCCATCGCTGAGGGGCTTGGTCTTCGCGTGCAGGTGGTAGAACGGGTGACTTCGTCAGACCAGCCCGTCGACACCATCCTGTCGCAGTCGCCCGGAAGCGAGACGCTGGTGCCGCTCAACACCATCATTGAGGTTCGCGTTGTGGCCGGGAGCGGGTTTGTCGTGGTCCCTGATATTCGTGGAATGAGTGAGGTAGATGGAATCGCTGCGCTCGCTACGGCAAAGCTCGTGCGCGGCGCAACATTCTCTGAGTACTCAGACTCCGTTCCTGCTGGTGAGTTAATCCAACAGAACCCACGCCCTGGCGTGCAGGTTTCGAGCGGCACCGCGGTTGATATTGTGGTCTCGTTGGGACCTGAGCCTTCGCCAAGCCCGTCACCAAGCCCAAGCGGCGCGGAATGGCCGCAGGTGCCAGATCTGCGCTGCTCAAGCATTGCAGACGCAGCAGCGCTCCTGTCGGCGCTCGGTCTCTCGCTAGACGCGCCGTCAACGCTCCTAGACCCAACGGATCTCATTGATACCTTCTCACCGCTTGCGGGAGTGCTCGTCGAGCCTGGGAGCGAGATTACGATCGTGTCGAGCGTGCCGTCAGGGACGACGATCATGGGCTGCTCCCCGTAGCGAGTTAGGCCTCTAGCCCCTCCCAGAGGCCGCCACTCACCCAACTGAGTCGAGGTCGGTCAGGGAGCGTTCCATCAACACCACGCTCGCGTTGCGCTGCAGCCTGCAGCGGCACTGGCGCCGTCCAACACTCTCTCACATCACTCTCGGCAACAAGGCGACGCTTCTTATCGATACCGCAGTATGAGACCTTGCCAATAACCGAGCGGCGCATATGCCGGCAGCTTCCACACGAGGCTGTCGGTGTTTTGCATACCCAGCACTGCCCGGACTCCTCTTGGATTGCGCTGCACGTTGGACAACGCCAGGTGAGAGCTGGGGCAGCACTCACGGCTTCACCCGATAGACGCGGAAGTTCTGCGTCTCCAAGAGTGGATCACCAACGCTGAGCTCGTATGAGACGGTGACAAAGCCACTCCCCTCGGTGTTGAAGTTGTCCGGGAGAGCGTAGGTCCACGCAGCCCGACCATTGACGTCAGAGACTACGCACACAGGCTCACTTGGTGTTGCGCCAGGAGCGCTGACATACATGCACACTCGAACGTTCGCAGCGGGCGCCCCAGTTGAATCGGTTGCAGTCGCAGTGATAAGAAAGTCTTTCCTGCTACTCAAGATAATCGTTCCTGGATTCAGGATGATGGAGATTCGACCAACTGAAGCACTAGTGGAGACCTCAACACTCTTTGTTGTTGGGTTACCTGCCTGATCTGTTGCCGTGATCGTTAGTAGGTTTGTGCCGTTCCGAAGCGTGATACCAATTGAAAATGCCCCTTTCGCTGTGGAACGTCCGCTCTCAATTGTTCCTGTTGTCTCGTTGCGCACCTGAACATCAATGTCCTTATCGGTCTTTCCGGTAACCGTGACGGAGTCACCGTTCAGGATCGCGCCTGGGGTCGGCGTGGTAACGGTCAGTGCTGGCGGGGTGGTATCTCGAACGACCGTTATCGAGGCGGATCGGCCCCCCTCAACGCCGTTCACTACAACGACCGCCTCAATCACGTTGCTGCCAGAAGAGAGAGGGATCTTCGCGATGTCAAACCCAGCTGTCTTCGGCATAGAAATCTCAGCACCAGTGATGACTGAACCATCGTCGCGCGTGATGATGATGCGAATGATTGCATCACTCTTCTCGAGCAGATCCTGCGGCAGGGTGCCACTGATGGTGATTGTTGCGGCCGCGGTGATCGGTTCACTCGGCTCAGTGAGAGTTGGCCGCCCGGGTTCGAGCGAAGGTGGTGGCGGTGTAGGTGAGCCGCTGGCACCAATGGAGGTGATGAATGGAAGCGCGACGGCCGCAAGGCCGATCGCCCCCGCAATCACGAAGAGCGTGATGAACGTGGAGAGGGCGGTGGCGATGGTTCCGCCAACACTGCGCGATGTGGCCCTTGATCGCTGCGATACGGAGTCAACCTGATAGGGGGGCGTGTACCCCTCAGATCGGCCGGGGAGGCCGCGCCGCGGTGGCTTTGCACTTGATCGACGGAATAGACCCATAGGGCGATTCTCGCACGCAGCGCGCCGAGACCGCTACGCTCCAACGATGCCCGATCAACCGAGTGACCCGAAACTGATTCTCGAGATGCGTGATCGCGTGGCGCGCGCACGCGCCGAGGTCGTTCGTGCTGTTGCTGAGGGGCGTGGCCCGGATGCGTGGCGAGCCGCATTAGTGGCGCTAGAGTCGCGGGGCCGCTTCGGCATTCGCATGGGACTGGGGCGATCCAGAGCCCTCTTGCGCGCTCTCGGCTCGCCCGAAACGGGGGTTCGCGGCGCTCTGGTCGCCGGCACAAATGGGAAGGGGAGCGTTGTCGCTCTCGTCTCAGCGGCGCTTTGCGCGGCGGGGATTCGCCACGCCACCACCCCGAAACCGCACCTGGTCAGCTACCGGGAGCGGGTGCAGATCGATGGGCAGCCACTCGCCCCACTCCCCTTCGCCCAGGCGGTGGCGAGTGCCCTTGATGCTGCTGACCAGATTGAAGAGCGCGTTGGGCCAGCCACCGAGTTCGAGATCCTCGTCGGCGCCATCTTCGAAGCCTTACGTCAGGAAGAGATCACTACGGCGATCGTTGAGGTGGGCCTTGGTGGACGGCTTGATGCAACACATGCGTGGGATGGCGGAGTTGCCGTAGTGACCAATGTGGGCTTAGACCATCAGCAGTATCTAGGCGACACGATTGAGGCGATTGCCAAAGAGAAGGCGGCGATTATCGTGCGCGGTGATCGTGCCGTTATCGGTGCGAGCGAGCGGGGCGGCGCACTCGAGGTGATTCGCCACCGTGCACAGAGGGTAGGCGCACCGTTCACGATTGCACGTGCTGGCGCGATCCGTTCGCTTGGACGCGACGGCATCGAAGTAGAACTTGAGGGGCGTGGCACGGTGCGCGTTGGGTTACTTGGTCACCATCAAGGAGCGAACGCAGCCGTTGCAGCAGCGACTCTTGATGCACTTCGTGATGCGGGTATTGCTTCAGTAACGGACGACGAGCTTCGCGCTGGCTTCGCTGCGGCGCGCTGGCCTGGCCGAATGGAGTTGATTCCAGGTGCTCTAGGCGGAGGCGACGAGCGGGACCTACTTCTTGATGGGGCCCACAACGAAGATGGCGCCGCAGCGTTGGCGGCGGCACTTGGCGATCTTGCCCCACAACTACGCAGTGCTACCGGAGCGCGGAACACGGCGATCGTCACAATTCTAGCCGCCATGGCCGACAAGTCGGTCGCAGAACTATGCTCCGCTCTTGCGACCTCGCCAGCGCTGCGCGCCGCACACGTGATCTGTACCACCGTGGGCGATGTGCGATCTCTCGCACCTGAGCAACTTGTTGCTGCGGTCCGTGCAGCTGGACTTGGCACGCGAGTACAGATCGCAGCAAATCCAAATGCTGCACTGCTTGCGGCAGCAGAGCAGAGCGGGCCGATCATTGCAGCGGGGTCGCTCTACCTCGTTGGTGCGATCCGCGGCGAGCTGATGCGCCGCGGTGTGCTCCCAGATGACGGCAGCCGTGATGACGTGGCAGGATCAGTTGTATGAGTGAGAGCGCAGCGAATCGCGAAGCGATCAGCCACTCATACGCGCCTATCCCAGCCACAACGATCGGCCCACTGCGTGCTGTATGGGGGAGCCGCACCTACATCATGGCTGTGGCAAACCTCACCCCTGACAGCTTCTCGGGCGATGGCCTCATGGCGCCGGGTGACTCAACAAACGACTTTCTCGATCGCGTAGAACAGCGTGCGCGCGACGCAGTTCGTGATGGCGCCGATCTACTTGATCTTGGTGCTGAATCGACACGACCAGGCCACACAGAGATCTCAGCGGCAGACGAGATCGCTCGGCTTGCTCCCGCCATTGAACGACTTCGTCGCGCGCTCCCAACGTTGGCACTCAGCGCAGATACCCAGAAGGTTGAAGTTGCTGCCGCCGCACTCGATGCAGGGGCGCATATGCTCAACGATATCTGGGGGACTCGTTCAAGCGATGAGATGCTGCAGCTCGCCGCTAAGCGTGGCGTTCCAATTGTTGTGATGCATAACCGTAAAGAGGTCGCGACTGGCGAGCAGGCCGCCAACTTCGCCGAGAAGTTCCTAGACGAGATGGCGGCGGTCGCGGCACGCGGCCGCGCGCTTGGCATCCCTCCGGAGCAGCTGATCCTGGACCCCGGCTTCGGATTCGGAAAGGGTCCTGCCCAGAACCTGGTCACCCTGCGCCTTCTCGGCGCCCTGCGTGATTTGGGCCACCCAGTGCTGCTCGGCACCAGTCGCAAGTCCACGCTCGGTCGCGTCATCGACGGGGCTCCAGCCGACCGCCTAGCGGCGACGGTGGCCACCAGCGCCCTCGGGGCGCTTGCCGGCGTCGACATGGTGCGCGTGCATGATGTGCAGGAGAACCGCGATGCTGTGCGAGTCATTGACGCTGCCCTCCGCGCGGCGGGGGATGATTCTGACGACGCCATCGGCCCGAATCCGAATCGTGCCGACCGACCGCCCCGCCCGAGTCAGCGCGACAGGATCAGCGTGCGGAACGTGCGATTTGATGCAGCGCATGGTGTGTACCCAGAGGAGCACCAGAAGCCACAACCGTTCTTCGTTGACGTCGAGGTAGACGCCGACCTTGCCCCAGCTGGTCGCGGCGACGCGCTTGCCGCATCCGTTGACTACAGCGAACTGGTGCGCGTCGCGGTGGAGCGAGTTGGCACAGGGGGGCACGCCGATCTCATTGAGGCCCTTGCAGAGCGCATCGCTGACGCTGCAATGGAGGTTGTTGCAACGAGCGGCGCAACAGTGCACGAGGTGCGCGTTCGGGTGCGCAAGCCTCAGGCTGCGGTAGCCGCGCCGATTGATTGGGCTGGCGTTGAGGTGGTGCGAAAGCCCTAAGGCGAGCTGGCGCCAACCTACTCGTTCGGCCGGGTCCCTAGCTCCACCGTGATCGTGATGAGAGAACCATCGCGAAGCACGGTCAAGGTGATGGTAGTTCCAGGTGAGTACTGCACCAACAGATCTTGCAGCGGGTGTGCCCCATCAATTGCGGTTTCATTGACGGCAGTGATGATGTCGCCACCCTTTAGTCCGGCCCTCTCCGCTGGGCTGCCAGGCACAATCGGTGAGGTGGTGCCATCAGCCATGATCCATGCACCAGCACTGACCGAAAGGTCATTCTCTCGCGCAACCCGTAGGTCAAGGGCGGTGTATCGCACACCGATCCATGGCCGCGACAGCGGAACACCAGCGAGCGCCTGTTCAAGGATTGGTCGAGCAATGTCAATTGGAATCGCAAATCCAATACCTGCACCCTCTGAGGAGATTGCAGTGTTGATGCCGATGACGGCACCACTCGAATCAACAAGTGCGCCACCAGAGTTTCCTGGATTGATTGCGGCGTCAGTCTGAATGAGACCGTTGATTGGCCCGCTCTCTGTAGTGATGTCGCGGCCGAGTGCCGAAACGATGCCGGCGGTAACCGAGTTGGTGTATACGCCGAGTGGTGAGCCGATCGCAATTGCGGTCTGACCAACCTTGATGCCGCCAGAGCGACCAAGGGTTGCCGTAGGTAAGCCTGCGGCATCAATCTTTATAACGGCAAGATCGGTAAGGGTGTCAATTCCGTAGATCGTGCCCTCAAAGTCTCGGCCATCTTTCAGCCGCACAACGATTGCCGTTGCATCTTCGACAACGTGCTTGTTCGTCACGATCCAACCGTCAGCTGAGTAGATCACTCCGGAGCCGATGCCATCGCCGTCGGCCGCTGTGACTTCAAGGGTGACGATAGCCGGCGAGACGCGCTCCGCAACTGCAACAATTGCCGACTGTTCGGAGACGAGTGTCTGTCGAATTTGCGTCGTAATGTCACCACCAGAGAGCCCATCAAGGAGGAGAATGGTGGCCGCAGCACCACCGCCAGCGCCAAAGAGCAACGAGAGGGCAAGCATTCCGGCAATTGCACCGCGGTTGAGCGAGCCGGTTCCGGTGCGAAGTGAGTTGCGCGCCGCCTGAAGTGGACCACTCTCCCGCGTGATCCACGCCTCCGACCCAGTGGCTGGCTCTGGTTCAAATCGAAGGGGCGAACGCCGCTTTACTGGACTCTTTGCGACCCTCTTTGGGGCGGCAGGGGCTCGCTTGGCTTTCTCAATCACGTGGTTTCTCCTTTGGGACTTCGGCGCTCTCACGTGCCACGCTCAAAGAGGCGGGCTGCTCACTCACCGTAGAGGATGGCGGATCCGCACGTAGAACACTGCGAAGGCGGAGTGAAGTTTTCGCAACCTCACCGAGGAGGGCTGCCGCACGCCGACCGAAGCTCACCAAGGTGGCCGGCCCCGTCTGGGACGGGGCAGTCTCAGGGAGTTCGTCGTCCACCGCCTCGGGGTCGGCTGGGAAGGTGAGGGCAAAGCTTGTCCCCTCGCCGGGGAGGCTTTCGACCACGATGCGCCCCGCATGCATGTCTACGATTGACTTCACGATCGCGAGGCCCAGGCCAGAACCCGTGGCACGAGCAGCCCGATTCGCCGCCGCCAACCCTTCAGTGCCGCGATAGAAGCGATCGAAGATGCGTGGCAACTCTTCTGACGAGATGCCGACCCCAGTATCGCGAACAGTGACCGTCGCAGCGCCAGTAGAGAGCAGTTGTACCGAAACAAGAACGCTGCCACCCCGTGCGGTGAACTTCAGCGCATTGGCGACGAGGTTGGCCACAGCCTGCCCAACGAGTGCAGCGTCGTGCCGAACAAGCACCTTGCGTGTCGGCATGCGCTCATCGACCGCGACACCAACACGGCGTGCCCCTGCAGCCGCTTGCTCTACCGCCGCGCGCACGCTCGAACGTATGTCGCCAACGACGAAGAGAGGGCGAGCAATTCCGGCATCAAACCGCGAGAGTTCAAGAATGTTTGAGGTGAGCGCATCCATGCGCTCAAGCTGTCGGCCCGCCTCAACGAAGAGCCTCTTACGTGTCGCTTCGTCGGTCGCTGAATCTTGCAGCAGATCTACAAATGCCCGCAACGCTGCGAGCGGTGTACGGAGTTCGTGTGATACATCAGCGAGGTGCTCCTGCCCACGATCTCGCTCGCGGCGCAGCGCCTGCATTGATCCCTGCAGACGATCAGCCATGAGATTGAATTGATCGAGCAGCGCCACCATCTCGTCGTTTGCCGCAACATCAATCCCTGTCGGTACACGTGCAGAGAGGTTCCCATTGCTGATCTCTGTCGCCGTTTCGGAGAGGAGTTGTACCGGCTTCGCGAATCGCGCAGCGGCAAACGTAGAGACAATGATAGTCACAATCATTGCGAGGATCCCAACAAAGGTGATTGTTCCAGTGACGCCAGCAAGACGCGAGGCGCGTGTCGTAAGTGGCGAGATCAGCGTGACCTCAATGCTGATTGACATTGGAGCGCCGCCAATAATGACGACGTTCGGCTCTAATTGGATGGAGTCTCTAGCCTCGCCTGGCTGAAGCACCGCTCCGTCTGAGCTAATCAAAAACTCTGAGTCAGCAGCGGGAGAGAAAAATTCTTTATCAGGATTCCATGTGCCGAATCGAACGAGAACGTCAGCACGAGCGACGTCTAGTGCGAGCTGCTGCAGCTCTGGGTCTTGCAGCAAGAATCGCTCACGCACCTCGGTGTCGAGCTCGCCGTTGCTGTTAAGAATGTCTCGTGTTCCTGCAACGCTTTGTGCGAGGCTGCGAACGGCACTTGACACGGCGGCAGTACGAGCCGTCTGCGCCGCGCGCTCTTGCGTTTCAAACTCTTGTGAAACGCGGTCAACAACTAGATAGCCAGAGAGAGCGAGGGCCATCGCCACAATGCCAAGGAAAGCAACGGTAAGACGTGCGCGTAGCCCTCGGGGCGGCACGCCGTAGAGGGAATCGGTGAGCGGGCTCAGGCGCCGCTCCGTTCACCACGATCACTGCGGTCAGAGAAGCTGTATCCCACACCACGAACGGTCAACACGAAGCGTGGCTTGTTTGGATCTGGCTCAACCTTGTCGCGCAGATGGCTCACGTGCACATTGATCGTCTTCTCGTCACCCGCGATGGCAGCATCGTAATCGCGCACACGCTCAAGAAGATCGCGTCGTGCGAAGACACGACCCGGCCTCTCGGCGAGGATGCGCAAGATCTCAAACTCTGTTGGAGTGAGAGCGATGCGTGCACCGCCGCGGGTAACCTTGCGACGCTCTAGGTCAATCACCAGATCTTCTGCGCGAATGACACGTCCGCCCATCGCATCAGCGAGATCGCCATAGGCGCGGCGCAACTGCGACTTCACCCGAGTGAGGAGTTCGCGAACCCGGAAGGGTTTCGTCATGTAGTCGTCGGCTCCCAGCTCGAGGCCGAGGATAGTGTCGACCTCCTCGTCTCGGGCGGTGAGGATGATGACGGGGGCCTTAGAGCCCCCAGCGCGCAGGCGGCGGAGGAGCTCGAAGCCATCGATTCCAGGGAGGCGTACGTCAAGGATCAGGAGGTCGGGGGCCTGTTTCATGCCGATCTCGAGCCCTTTGTCGCCAGTCACCGCCATGAGCGGCAGGTAGCCCTCGCCCTTCAGCGCCACCTCAAGGGCGAGCGCGACGGCTGGATCGTCTTCAACAACAAGGATCGTGGCTGCCATGCTCCGATGCTACACCCCTGACGGGGCTATCCTTCGCCTCGTATGAGCACGCCAAGCGCCCCCCAGGTGATGAACGGCCACCTGACGCCCGCTGCCACCCTCGCGGTGAAGGAGCGCGGCAAGGCCCTGCTTAGCCGACCGACCCTGAATAAGGACACCGCCTTCAGCCGCGAGGAGCGCCGCCTCCTTGGCCTTGACGGACTTCTCCCCGCGTCGATCCTGACCCTGGAGGAGCAGGTCGCCGTGGAGCTGGTCAAGATCCGGCGAAAGCAGGATCCACTCGAGCGCTACATCGGCCTTGCCGCACTGCAAGATCGCAATGAGACGCTCTTCTATCGCCTCATCGTCGAAAACGTTGAAGAGTTCCTACCAATTGTGTACACACCAACCGTCGGCGAGGCGTGCAAGCGCTGGAGCCAGATTTGGCGTCGTGCGCGTGGCGCGTGGATCACGCCAGAAGATTCATCGAGAATTCCAGAGTTGCTCCGCAACGCCTCGGGCGGTGCCGAGATTCGCCTCATTGTCGTTACCGACAACGAACGCATTCTTGGCCTTGGCGATCTTGGCGTTGGCGGCATGGGGATTCCCATTGGAAAACTTTCGCTCTATACCGCTGCCGCGGGGATTCAGCCATCGTGGGCGCTCCCTGTTTCGCTTGATGTTGGCACCGATAACAGTGAGCTGATTGCCGATCCAAACTACCTTGGACGAAGAACTCCACGACTACGGGGCGCAGAGTACGACGCGTTTGTTGAAACCTTTGTCCGTGGCGTACAGGCCGCGTTCCCTGGCTGCGTGATTCAGTGGGAAGACTTCAAGCAGCAGAACGCAATTCGCATCCTTGAGCGCTATCGCAACAGCGTCCCATCGTTCAACGATGACATTCAAGGAACAGGCGCAGTTGCGCTTGCCGGCATCATTGCGGCGATCGTTGCGGGTGGTGGATCAGGTACAGGCAAGATTGAAAATCAACGAATTCTCTTCTACGGCGCTGGCGCTGCAACGCTCGGCATCGCGCGACTCTTGCGACACACGCTGGCCGCCGCAGGCCTGCAGGGAGTGGCACTCGATACCGCGATCATCTCCCTTGACTCAAAGGGTGTCGTACATGAAGGGCGCGCCGAGTTGGGCGATGGAAAGAGCGAACTCGCACTGAGCGCAGCTGCAGTTTCAGCACTCGGCATTGGCGAACTATTGAACGCTGGGCTTACGGATGTCATCAACCAGGTTAAGCCAACGATCCTAATCGGTACGAGTGGCCAGGCCGGTGCATTCACTGAGTCGGCGATTCGCGCGATGGCGGCGGCCGCAGCGGCACCACTCATCTGGCCACTCTCCAATCCCACCTCGTGTGCTGAGGCGACGCCGAGCGATATCTTCGCCTGGAGCGACGGTCGCGCCGTAGTCGCGACAGGCTCACCGTTTGACCCAGTGATGGTGGGCGGGACCTCGCGCACCATCAGCCAGGCGAATAATGTCTATATCTTCCCGGGGGTTGGCCTTGCGGCGATTGCCGGAAGGCTGAAGTCAATTCCAGATGAGGCGTTCATCGTCGCGGCGAAAACCCTTGCGGCGCTGACTGCGCAAAGTGCCCCCGCAGGTGGGGCGCTCTACCCACCGCTCGCCGATCTTCGTTCCATTAGCCGCGCCATTGCCATTGCCGTTATTGAGGCGGGCGCTGCGGCGGGCTGGGCCTCGGCCGCCGATGGGGCGCGTGCCACCGATCTCGTTGATGGGGCCATGTGGAGCCCGAACTACCGCACCTACGTTCCCGCCTAAACTACCGAAGAGCGAAAGGAGGAGACATGCGAATCGGCGTCTTGCGCGAAACCGTTCCAGGCGAGCGACGCGTTGCCCTCGTTCCCGATGCTGTGACCAAGCTCGTGGCGGCTGGCCACCAGATCGTTGTGCAGCGCGGCGCCGGCGAGGCCGCCGGATTCCTTGACGCCGCCTACGAGAAGGCGGGCGCAACGCTTGCCGCCGATGCTGCCGCACTCTGTGGCGGCAACCCCGAGATCGTCGTAAAGGTGCGAAAGCCGAGCAGCGCCGAGGCGGCACTATTGCCTAAGGGCTCGACCCTGGTGGCCCTCTTGACCCCCGGCGCGAACGAAGATCTGATCCCTGCGTTGAAGGAGCGCGGCCTTACCGCCCTCGCACTTGAGCTCGTGCCTCGCATCAGCCGCGCGCAGTCCATGGACGTGCTCTCTTCACAGAGTGGCGTCGCAGGCTACAAGGCCGTGCTCGTTGGCGCGAGTGCGCTCGACAAGTTCTTGCCGATGTTGACGACTGCAGCGGGGAGCATCGCCCCTGCCAAGACCTTCGTGCTTGGCGCTGGGGTTGCTGGCCTCCAGGCCATTGCCACCGCGCGCCGACTCGGCGCGGTCGTGAGCGCCTTTGATGTGCGTTCCGCCGCCGGTGAGCAGGTGCGCTCGCTCGGCGCACAGTTCGTAGAGCCTGCAGCAAAGGCCGAGGGGACGGGCGGCTACGCCCGCGCTCAGACCGAGGACGAGGCGGCGCAGAACGCCGCGATCATCGCCGACCACATCAAGAGTCAAGATCTGGTGCTCACGACCGCACTAATCCCTGGCCGCAAGGCACCGATTCTCGTCACCGATGCGATGCTTGCCACCATGCGACCCGGATCCGTTGTGCTTGACCTCGCCGCAGAATCGGGCGGCAACGTAGAGGGCTCCGTGCCAGGCGAGACGGTGGTGCGCCACGGAGTGCAGCTGATCGGCGTGGCGAACATCGCCGCATCAGTTCCGCTCCACGCCAGTCAAATGTTCTCTACCAATGTGCGTACCCTTTTGACACACCTTAGCGGCGAGAACGGAGCGCTCACCGTGAACGCCGCCGACGAGATCACCGGACCAATGCTCGTGGTGCAGAACGGCGCTGTGCCAGTGAAGGCATCATGACCGCGCTGCTGACCGCACTCGGCGCCGCCACCGCGTTCATTGCCGTGACTTCGGGTGGCACGCCAACCGCCGCAGCGTCAACGACGCTGGTCGATGCGCAGATCGTTGAGGTCTACGTCTTCCTCCTCGCCGCGTTCACTGGATTCCAGATCATCACCAAGGTGCCGCCGCTTCTCCACACGCCGCTCATGGCGGCCACGAACGCCATCTCGGCGATCAGCCTTGTTGCGAGCATCGTCATCGCCGGCGCTGAGCGGCCGCTCTTCATCAACATCATGGGCATGGTTGCGGTTGCCGCTGCAACGATCAACGTGGTGGGTGGATTCGTGATTACCGACCGCATGTTGAAGATGTTCAAGAAGACCGAGGCGCCGAAGTGATCGACCAGCAGATCGGCGCACTCTTCGTACAGATCGCCTACATCGGCGCTTCGGCGGCGTTCATCCTCGGCCTTCGCGGCCTAACGAAGCCTGACACCGCACGCCGCGGTATGCAGCTCGCCGCCTTCGGCATGTTGCTCGCCATCATTGGAACCCTGCTGAACCATGAGATCGTGAGCTACGAGTTCATCATCATCGGTCTTGTTGTTGGTACCGCTGTCGGCTTGCCGATGGGTCTGCTTGTACCGATGACCGCCATGCCGCAGCGTATCGCCATCAGCCACATGTTCGGCGCCCTCGCGGTGACGCTCGTTGGCATCGCCGAGTTCTTACACACCCGAGACTACGCGGGCGGCCCCGGCGTGATCAAAATGACCGCGATCGGTTTCGAAACACTCTTCGGCGCTCTCACCATCACAGGGTCATTCATGGCATTCGGCAAGTTGCAGGGTTTTATTCCCGGCCAGCCGATCACCTTCCCTGGGCAGAAGCTGATCAACGCCGCCGTCTTCTTCGGCGCGGTCGGCTTGTATATCGCACTCATTTTCACACAGTCGGGCGGCTCCACTGGCGACTCTGGCTTGATCATGTTCGTCGTCATGACGGTGCTCGCCCTGATCATTGGCGTGACGCTCGTCTTGCCAATCGGTGGCGCCGACATGCCGGTCGTGGTCTCGCTCCTAAACTCGTACGCGGGCCTTGCAGCGAGCGCAACAGGCTTCGCGATCGGCAACAACATCCTCATCGTCGCTGGTGCGCTTGACGGCGCCAGCGGATTCATCTTGTCAATCCTCATGTCGAAGGCCATGAACCGCTCGTTTGCAAACGTGCTCTTCGGAGCGTTCGGTGGCGAGAAGGCGGCCGTCTCTGCAAAGAGTGCTGAAGGTCTAACCACTCGGAGTGTTTCTGCAGAAGATGCCGCGATGCGCATCGGCTACGCGCGCAACGTCATCATCGTGCCGGGCTACGGCATGGCGGTGGCGCAGGCGCAGCACGCCGTCCGCGAACTCGCCGAGCTGATTGAGAAGCGTGGCGGCCGTGTGCGGTTCGCCATTCACCCAGTGGCCGGCCGAATGCCTGGCCACATGAACGTGCTGCTCGCCGAAGCGAACGTGCCGTACGACCATCTCTTTGACCTTGACGAGATCAACGAAGAGTTCCACGCCTGCGACGTTGCCCTCGTGCTCGGCGCAAACGATGTCACGAACCCTGCAGCGAAGAGCGATCCAGGCTCGCCGATCTACGGCATGCCGATCCTAAACGTGCAAGATGCGGAGCAGGTCATTGTGGTGAAGCGCGGAATGGCGACCGGGTTTGCTGGCATTGAGAACGAGCTCTTCTACCTTGATAAGACCTCAATGCTCTTCGGCGATGCCAAGAGCGTTCTCTCGCAGGTGGTCACCGAAGTGAAGGGGCTCTAGGCACAAATGGAACTCAATCCCCTCACACGTGCGGTCAGTACGGTCGCCCTGGCAGCCACCGCCTTCTTTACGCTGGCCGCCTTCATGCAGCTCCCAGCAGACGCCGTCTTGGCGATCCACTGGAACATCAACGGTGTCGCCGACGGCTTCGCTGGTAAAGAGGCGCTCCTGATTATTCCTGTCACCACCGCCCTCGTAGGTGGCCTGCTGTGGCTCGCCGTGCGATATGACCCGAAGCGGGCCAACATCGCTCGCAGCGCCGATGCCCTTGGGCTCGTGGTCGTCGCCCTCTCTCTGCTGGTTGCGGTTACCCAGTCCGCAATCATCAACTCAGGCTTCGGTGAGGCGGCGCGGCTCGATGCTGCGGTCCCCATCGTCGCAGGCGCCTTCTTCGCCATCCTTGGCTACGCCATGCCAAACATTCGTCAGAACTACACCATCGGCGTACGACTCCCGTGGACCATTGAGAGTGAAGCTGCGTGGGATGCGTCACACCGATTCATCGGTGGCATTTGGATCCTCATCGGCTGCGCCACGGCACTCCTCGGCTTCCTTGGGCTGAGTGCAGCGGCCATCCTCACCCTGCTGATCGGTTTGACCCTGAGCATTGCTGGCACCATCTTTGTTGCCTATCGCGTCTATGGTCGTGCACCGAGGTCGCCGCGCACGAAACGCCGCCGGTGACCACCGTCGAGCTCCCGTCACCCGCAGCGCTTGAGGCCGCCGCTTCCGCCTTCACCGTTGCCCTCGTTGGCATCGGCCTACTGATCGTCGGTAGCGCAGGGGCTGCCGCAATCTGGGCACGATCGTTGAATGGTTGGGCGCTTGGGGGAGTATCGTTTGTGTTAAGTCAGACGGCCCAGTTCGTCGCACTCTTCCTCTTCGGACCACTCATCGCCGCGTTTACGAGTGCGCCGCTGCAAGAGGCGAGCCGCGCGATCATGCTCTCAACCGCCGCGCGAGGCATTCGTCAGGAGCGGCCAGGTACTGCATTTGGGTTCGGCCACGGTGCGGTTGATCTGCTCACAAGCTCACTGATCCCTACGCTCTCGGCGGTCATCATCCTTGGCGGTATTCGAGACGGCAGCATCTTCGTTGAGCTCGACGCGGAGGTTACTGAACGGGTACAGGCGGTCGCCATCTTCTTGTCCAGCCAGACGCTGTCCTCTGCCGCGCTGCTAGTTGCACAAGGGGCAGCGATGCTTGGACTCCACGCCCTGCTCACTGCCATGGTGTTGCGCATAATCATGCGCGGGGGTGGCGTACGAACGGTCAGTAGTGGGCTACTGCTTCCGATTGCGATTCATACCCCAGTCGCAGTCGTGCGCACGCTCTTCCCATCGGTCACCATGCCGGTCCTACTCCTCGCGCTCCTAGTCGCTGCACTCGCCTATCGACGCGGCCGAGGGACTATGGTGGAGTCAGCTCCGTCTCAGTAGGTGACGGGCTCGGCGAATCCGTCGGCGATTCGGTCGGTGATTCCGTTGGCGCCTCACTCGCTGGTGGTGTCGGGCTTGGGCTCGGCAGCACATAGCCCTCAGGCGGCGTGAACGAATCGCATGCAGGACCGATCACCCGCTCACCTCCGTACTGTCGATTCCACAAGAAGATGCGTGGAACCTGCGCGCTGCAGACGATCTCATAGGCGAGGTCCTTGCCCACATACCGCCAGTGCCAGGCCTCGGCGCCGTAGCAACTCAGCGCAATGTTTGCCGAACCCGCTGGGTATGAACGGATGAAGCCAAACTTGTACGCGTTGGCCTCAAGCCAGAGCGCGGTTGGTGATGTGGGGAACTTTGGGTTACTCCACGAAACGCCCGTGAGACTTCCGAGGTCAACGGTGGTGCCAAGCTGGTGTTCTGAGTGTCCTGGAACTGCACTGTACTTGCGAGCCCGCTGAAGTCCAGACTTTGCAACCCACGAAGCAAACACCCGCATCTGTGTTGCGTAGGATCGATAGGCCGACAGAATCTTGAGTTGGATATTGCTTAGCGCTGCCTCCATGAACATCGCACTGAGCGCATCGGCGGCCTCACGCTTTAACCAATACCCACCTTTCTGGCTAATGACGCCGCGCCAAGTGATGCGCACCAGGTTCGTTGGCTTATAGCTCGACGAGAGGCGATGCATGGGGTCGAGGACGGAGGTAGCCCATTCGCTTGTGCGCCAGTTCTTGGTGGTGACCGCACCCTGAATGCCAATGGATTTGCGAGTGATGATGATCTTGCGCTGGTTGATCTCGGAGCAGGCGGTGATGGGGGGTATGACTACTGTCTGCGGGGCGAACCCCGCCGCCACAACCCCACCCCCTGGAAGGGCGGCTCCTAAGGCCGACACCCCAAGGATGAGGGCAAGCAGGGGTACAACACGCATCAGGGGCCGGGAGTGACGAGCACGGTTCATGGCGGTAGTTTGGCGCATTCTCATGTTCAACAAAGAGTCGGCTAATGCCCGAGGCGCACCATTGTGGAAGAACGAGGCAAATCGCCTCGAGTAATGGAAAGGAGCCACACATGGCACGAACGGTAAAACCTGCTCCAACGGAGAGGCAGATTGTTGCCCCATCACGGTTGAGCGGCATTCGCGCCAACCTGCCAGCGATCATGGGTGCCGCGGCGTTGGTCGCAGCAGGGGCGCTTGCAGGAGCAACGCTCGCAAGCGGCGGGCCTGAGGGTCGTGATGGCCGCCACCCCGGTCGAGGTCAAGAGGCACACATGGAGATCCACGAGGATCGACATGGCGATCGGCATGGAGCGCACCATCGAGACTCAGCTGGAGCTCGCGAAGGCGCTGACCTTTCCGGAACCGTGAACAGCGTGGCCCCAACCGATCTCTCCATCACCCTTACAGATGGATCTATCCAGTCGGTGGTCCTTGATGGCGAGAGCCAGTTCTTTACGAAGTCGATGGGCACCGCCGCTGACATAACGGTTGGCTCGTTTGTGTTGGTTGAGGCGGAGATGTCTCGTGGCGAACCGACGATGGATGTCGTCGGCATCGCCGTGCTGTCAAACGGCCTCACCGACGCGCATCTCCACCTAGGTCGACCAGCGAAGGTCATCGCTGTGGACGGCACCTCGCTCACGCTAGAGATGACCACGCGTTATGGGGTGAAGCGAGTCACGGTATCTATTGGCGCTGCAACATCAATCAGCACAGTTGCTGCGGCAACGAGCGCCGACATCACCGCCGGTGATGCTGTCATCGTTGATCTTGGTCGCGATGCTGCAGCCGCTGAGTCAGTGCTCATTCTCAAGTAACGACCGCACCGAGGTTTCGCGAGACGCCGCTGGTGGCCCTCCTGCCAGCGGCGTTGTTGCGCCTAGCGCTTGCGCGTGCGGGCGGGGCGAGGGGCTGTGCGAGTGGCGCGCCTGGTGCGCATCAGTGACGCCACAATAGCCAGCGTCAAGATTGACAGCACAATCACCAGGCTGACGAGTGGTGGCACTTTCCAGTCGTGATTGATGGCAGGGAGGATCATCTTGACGCCGATCCACATCAAGACAAACGCCAAACCAGCGCTCAAGTAGTGGAAGCGATCTTTTGCATCAGCGAGTAGGAAGTAGAGGTTCCGCAAGCCAAGGATCGCAAATGCATTTGACGTGAATACAATAAATGGATCCAGGGTAATTCCGAAGATGGCCGGAATGCTGTCAACGGCAAAGACAAGGTCGATGATGCCGATCACAGCGATCGTAAGGAAGATCGGCGTGAAGACTCGTTTACCCGCTTTTACGATCCAGAAGCGCTCTTCGTTGTAGTCGTTATTGACGTGAATAAAGCGCCGCGCCAGCTTGATGGCTGATGGCTCGCTCTCGTTGGCGTGGCCACCCGTTCGCAACATCTGCACCCCGGTGAAGAGTAGGAATGCACCAAAGAACCAGATGATCCACTCAAAGCGCTCAATCAGCGCTGCGCCAATCAAGATCATGATGCCGCGCAATACGAGTGCGAGGAGAATGCCCCACATCAGCGCGAGTTGCTGAAGCTTCTTCGGCGTCTTCAGCGCAGCGAAGATCAGCGTGAAGACAAAGATATTGTCGACGGAGAGCGATTTCTCGACCAGGTAGCCAACGAAGTACTCAGTCGTTTTGGTAGCGTCGTTCCAGTAGATCTGCATCGCGAAGCCAAAGAGGATGGCAAGAACGATCCAGACAAGCGTCCATGCCGCCGCCTCTTTGACTGGCACAACGTGGGTGCCATTCTTTCGCAGGAGGCCAAAGTCAATGGCGAGCGCAACGACGAGGAAGATTCCGAAGCCGAGTCCGAGTGGCGAGAAGAGTTCAGAGCCGCCCATGGATCCCCCTTGCTATTCGCCGCTGTGGCGTTGAAGCAATGGTAGCGGAGGGGGGTTAGCGAGGCCGCGAGCGACTAGGCGCGGGTTAGGCCACCGTTTGCCGCACTCAAGGTGTAGGAGCGTGCGCAGGCGCTGCAGCTGAGCATGGCCCCCTCATTAGGCAGACGGCTGCCGCAGTCGCACACCCAGCCGATCCGTTTGGCTGGGCTACCAACCACAAGGGCGCGCGGTGGCACGTCGCGGGAGGCGACGCCGCCCGCGCCAACCATGCAGTAGTCACCCAGGGTGATCCCGGCCACGATCACAGCGCCAGCGCCAATCGAGGCGCCATCACCCACGCTGATCGGGCTCACCACCCAGTCGCTAGCCGAGGCAAGGCCGCCATCGGGCGTTTGGGCGCGCGGGAAGCGGTCGTTCGTGAGGATCGCATTGGGACCAATAAAGACGCCGCTGCCAGCGGTAACCCCGTGATAGACGAGGGCGAGATTCTGCACCTTGCAACGGTCACCAAGGACCACGTCTACGTCGATGAAGGCGCCGCGGCCAATAATGCAGTCGGCGCCGATCTTCGCACCACGGCGCACCACCGCGCCGCCCCACACCTTGCTGCGCGCTCCAATCGTGGCGCCATCTTCGACCATCGCCGTTGGATCAATGAACGCAGTTGGATCAATCATTGGGCAGCGACTCCGTTTGGTCGACCGAAGCCGATGCGCTTCGCGCCCGTTGGCAGCTTCGCACCAGCGCAGGCATTGCGACCATCGATGAGTACCTTTAGCCCCGGGAAGAGTGTCGCGAAGTCCATTGTGCGATAGGCGGCGTCGGCGGTCGCGACGACCACAGCGGTCACCTGCGCGTTCGCGCTGCCATCCCATGGCGTCATCTTGAGCGCCGCAACATCTTCGGCACTCAAGAGCGGGTCGGCACCAAGTACCGTCGCGCCGCGCCCACGGAGCGCATCGGCAACCAGTGGTCCGCGCGCATGCGCAAGTTCACGAACACCCTCGCGATAGGTGAGTCCGAGCACAGCAACCGTTGCTCCCTTGAGGGTTCCGAGTTGCTTTGCTACGGCGTCAACGGCGCGATCTACCTGACCATCGTTCACAGCGCGTGCGATCTTGATCACTTCTAGGTCACCGTCGGTCGAGAGGATCATGCGCGGATAGACCGGAATGCAGTGCCCACCAACACCGATGCCTGGCTCATGAATATGTGAGTACGGCTGCGAGTTCGCAGCGCGAATCACCTCCGAGAGATCAATGCCGTGTCGATCCGCAACGCGAGCGAACTCGTTAGCGAGCGCAATGTTCACATCGCGATAGGTCGTCTCGGCGAGCTTTGCCATCTCGGCGGCCTCAAGGGTTTGCATCTGTGCGATTGGCGCGTCAAGTACGCTCTCGTAGAAGGCGGTTGCACGCGCCAAGCTGGCGGCGTCGGTGCCGCCGACGAGCTTCGGATACGCGGCGAGGTTGCGGAACGTTTGGCCGGTGAG
>JBDLWN010000091.1:0-4518 GCA_039804225.1 Chloroflexota bacterium | reverse complement strand
CCCGTTCTCAACGCGAATTAGCGAAGCGCCCGACGCCCGCGCCGCCAGTTCCACTTCGACCAGTGCCTGCTGAATCTCAGCGGTCGACTCTCCGACTTCAACAACAATCGCCGTCGCACCTGCGTGAAGCGCCTCGTTGGCATGGTGGATACCGTGGGTCTGCTCCCCTGGGAGGGCGAGGAAGAGTTGACCCGCTGTGGCACGGCGCGAATCAACCGCACATCCACGGATCGGCTGGGTGCCGTCAACGAGTAACTCGCCGCCAAGCATGTCGGCGAGCGCGCGGCCAGAAGTGGCGAGGGGTCCGCCTACCGTTTGAAGTGCTGCCGAGAGGGACATCAGCTGCGCCTCAAGCTGCGGAACGGTGGGAGATCCCCACCCACCGCCGGCATAACCGGAGCGGAGGGTTCCGGCACGCCGGGGTGGGTGGGGGAAGTCAAACCGCCGGTTGCTGCTGCAACGGCGGGGGGAATGTTGTACACGGAGATGAGGTCTTGCGCGACGCGGCGGAAGAGCTCGAACGACTCGATGCGGTTGACGATCGCACCTTGGCGTTGCGTAACCGGTGTTCCTCGGCGAATGGAGATTGCGATCACATATTCGGGCGAGGTCTTACCGACCCAGCCAACGAAGGTGAAGTTGTAGTGCTCGTAGTCCCAAGCGCCCTTGCCGCCATCAGCATCCTTCAGCCAGATCTGTGCCGTTCCAGTTTTGCCACCGTAGGCATACCCGTCCATGCGGGTCAACCTGGCGTAGAAGGGAACGCTTGAAGTCACCTGGCTCGTCATGCGGACCATCTGTGCGGAAACTTCCGGAGTGGTCGCCGTGCCGCGCACCGTGATTGGAATGGCGACCCCATCAACGGACTCAACGAGACGTGGGCGCACCAGTACGCCGCCGTTCACGAGCGCTGAGTAGGCAACCGCAAGTTGAATGAGCGTGGTTCCGACACCCTGCCCAAACGTTGCGTTTGCCACGTCGATCTCGCGCCATCGTCGGTCGGCTGGATCATTCACCAGCCCTTGGCTCTCTCCAACAACATCAATACCAGTCTTGCCTCCGAATCCAAACCGAAGCCACGTGGCATAGAGGCGCGCGGCAGCTTCGCGTGTGTTGCTACCGAGTGAGAGTCCAACCTTGCTGAAGACAATGTTACGACTCCAGGCAAGCGCAGCGGTAAGCGTCATTGAGCCTTTTGACTTGAGGTCAGAGTTGCGGACTTTCG
Organism: Chloroflexota bacterium; assembly: GCA_039804225.1. Classification (GTDB taxonomy): domain Bacteria; phylum Chloroflexota; class Limnocylindria; order Limnocylindrales; family Limnocylindraceae; genus Limnocylindrus. The sequence goes on along the minus strand of JBDLWN010000091.1, from coordinate 3,293 downwards.
TCGCACCGTTATCTAGAGGGAGAACAGCCTCATCTTGAATCATGGTATTCGGCGTATAGAGGCCTGACTCAAGTCCAGCGACCGCAGTGATCGCCTTCATCACCGATCCGGGCTCGTAGACACTGGTCGTTGCTGGATTGATGAATCGGCTCGGATCTCGCGCCGCCGTCACGCCAAAGTTGTTGGCGTCGTAGGAGGGCCATGAGGCCATGGAGATGATTGCACCCGTATGTGGGTCCATCACAATCGCGCTCACGGATTCGGCATCGTCAGCGATCCCCGCAGTGGCAACCTCTTGCTCCACCAGGGTTTGCAGCGTTGCATCAATGCAAAGCTGGAGGTTCGAAGGGGTTCGCCCTGACGTGACCTGCGTTGTTTCGAGTTGACCATCCGTGCCGCGCACCGTTGTGCTGACGCTGGCCGCACCTGCGAGCTGTTCGTTGTAGTACTCCTCGATGCCGTACTGCCCAACCCCGTCGGCGTTGACAAATCCGAGGAGGTGGCTGGCGAGCGTGGTCCCAACGCCGCCACCCGGCTGCGGATACAGGCGAACTCGAACCTCTTCGAGGCTCACTCCGCGGACTCGACCTGCCGCGATCTCGCCTCGGACGATTTCCGTCTGGGCGTCATCGAGCGCTGGGAGGAGCACGGCCCAGGTGCGACCAGTCTCAAGCGCGGCGCGAACCTTGTTCGCGCTCGCCGTGTTCAGTGCGAGCGATGTGACGAGTGCGTCGGCCGTGGAGGCCCGATCTGCCGCGGGGAGCACCGAGCCCTGGGAGAGTAGGCGATGGCGCAGCACAGTCGTAGCAAGCACCACGGCACCGGTGCGGTCGGTAATGGTGCCCCGAATCGGTTCGTTCGTAACAGTTGTGCGCAACTGGGCAGCGGCGGCTTCAAGTAGCTGATCGCGGGCAACAACTTGCCAATACCCAAGGCGCGCAATGCAAACCCCAGCAATGAGGATCAGAACCAGTGTGACGACATTTACTCGAAAGCGTGAGTCCGTGCGCACGATTCGCGGATCTGGTGCCATCTAGCGAACCTCCACGACAAGTGGGTCCACCAGCTGCACGACACCGAGACCCGTCACGCGACGACGCACCGCTGGCTCACGACCGAGTCGGCTCATATCCGTCTCGCCCACTCGAATCTCTTCCATGAGGCGAGTCTGCTCGTCAATCAGGATGTTCACCTTTGCTCTCGACGTTGCAATCTCAATCGAGAGGATGGTGAGAATGAAGAAGGCACCAAAGAGCACAGCGGTCGGCATAAGTAGCGAGCCAAGTTTGGCGCTCAGGCCGCCGTGACGCTCGACCGCGTTCCAAGAGTTGACGCCGATGCGACCGCGCGGAGCCGCCCCAGGGATGACGGCGGTACGCGCAACGGGAGTTCCTGGCACGGGGCGCGTTCCAACACGAATAGAACCGGTTCCCGTTGCAGCCGATGACGGCTGAAATGCGTTGCGAATCGCGGTCCGCTGCCGAGCGGCTGCAGCGGCTCGGCCGTCAGAGATTCTTGGCTGATACGGCGGAGTTACCAACCGTGCGCCACGAAGCGGGCGACCGATGGTTGTCACGCCGCACGCTCCAGCCGCTCTGCGGCACGCAGTTTAGCGCTGCGACTACGTGGATTTTGGGCAATCTCCACTTCCCTAGGAGTAATCGGGTGCTTGTTGATGAGGCGGAGTGTCGCCTGGTTGGCACAGGTGCAGACAGGAACGCGTGGTGGGCAGATACAGGTGCGTGCAGCAGCTGCAAATGCCTGCTTCACAATGCGATCTTCGAGGGAGTGATACGTAAGAACCACAATGCGTCCGCCAACGCGCAGGGCGGCGATCGCTGCGGCAAGTGCCGTGCTTAGAGCGGTGAGCTCATCGTTGACGGCAATGCGCAGTGCCTGAAAGATCCGCGTTGCTGGGTGAATGCGAGAAGGCGGACCGTAGCGCTTCGGCACACTCTGCTCAACGAGTGCGGCAAGCTCCTCTGCTGTGGTGATTGGCGCACTGGCACGTGTTGCAACGATGGCTCGCGCAATTTTTGATGCGTGGGGCTCTTCGCCGTAGTCGCGGAAGATCTGCTCAAGCTCTACGGCGCTTGCCTGAGCAAGTAGCTCCGCCGCCGACTCACCGGAGCGCGTGTCGAAGCGAAGATCAAGGAGACCGCCGGCACGAATCCCAAATCCCCGCTCGCGGTCAACAAGTTGATCCGAAGAGAGCCCAAGATCAAAGTAGACGCCATCAACCTCGCTAAACCCAGCATCGGTGATGGCGCGCGCGAGGTGTGCGCTGCTCCCATGGAATGTCAAAAGTCGCGCGCCGAAGTGAGCGAGCCGTACGCGGCTCATTTCGATCGCGCCGCCATCTGCATCAATGCCGAGCAGGAGTCCGCTAGGCCCTGAACTCACAAGCACCGCTTCGGCATGTCCGCCACCGCCAAGGTTTGCGTCAACGTAGGTGCCGTTGGGGCGTACCGCCAGGGCGCCGAGCAGTTCTGTCAGTAAGACGGGGCGATGGAGGGTCGCACCCGTCTCCATTAGAAGCCGAGCTCCTCGAGCTGTGCGGCGAGTGCGTCAGAAGATTCCATGCCGCCGCGATACGTATCCCAGCGCTTCGGCGTCCAGATCTCAGCGTGATCGCGCGCGCCAACGACCATTGCTTCGGCGTCGAGCTGGCCCCAGGTTCGCAGCGTTGCAGGAAGGAGGAGGCGGCCCTGCGCGTCGAGCTCTACCTCAAAGGCGCTGCCGAAGAGGAAGCGGGCGAATTCGCGGGCGGTGGCATTGCCGGTTGGCAGGGCGGCGACGCGAGCGGCGAGGTCATCCCACGCGGCGCGCGGAAAGATCGCGAGGCAGTTGTCGAGCCAGCGGGAGACGAAGGCACCCTCATCGAGCTGCGCTCGGAAGCGCGCGGGGACGGCAACGCGTCCCTTTCCATCGATGGCATGACGATATTCGCCGGTAAACACCAGTACACCCTCCGCCGCGGCCCACTGGGAGGTGTTACCCCACCTTCCCCCACTTGGAACCACTTAGGTGCATCTTGCCCCCACCTAGCGCCCCTGTCAAGGGGGTGCCTGGGCAGGGCTGTGGAGGGGTGCTTTAGGGGGCCGAGCACGAATCGAGCTCGGGCAGGAGTCCGGCGAGATGGCCTGTAAGCCGGGTTCTGTCCCCCTTGCGGGGGGACGGCCATCCATCTCGACCCCCGATTGCTCGGGGGCTCTAGCGGTCAACCCGGAGGTCCCGGCGGTGCGCCGGTCCAGCCGCAAGCGACTGGAATGCCTCCCTATTCGACCTTGCTC
>JBDLWN010000090.1:0-5886 GCA_039804225.1 Chloroflexota bacterium | reverse complement strand
AGTTGTCGACTACCGCATCCACCTCAAGGCCAACAGCGCTGATCGGCTTACCAGCGTTTTCAGACTCAGCCTTCACAAATTTGCGCTTCGCCGACTCAAGGGCGTCGGCAAGCTTCAGCAGCGCGAGTGCGCGCTCGCCGGGAGTGGTGGCGCTCCATGCTGGGAAGGCCGCCGCTGCCGCAGCTACTGCAGCATCAATATCGGCGCGTCCGCTCTGTGGAACCGTTCCCAGCACCTCACGCGTCGATGGATCTTCCACCGTGATGCTCTTCCCCGACTTCGCCGCGACCGACTTCCCGTTGATGATCTGCTTCCACGCGCGCATCTCAACCCTCCTACCCTTCTGCCCCGGGCGGGGCTCACCCTGAGCCTACCGCCGCCGCACGGTTCATGGGGCGCCCTGTCGCGCTGGTTGCCCCTAGCGAAGCGCGGCGGTGCGCGCTACCCTCAGCGTATGGCACATCAGTTCGTGGTCCAACTGGCACATAAGCCCGGCGCCCTGGCTGAACTCTGCCGCGAGCTCGAGCGCCAGGGAGTTGATCTCAAGGCCATTGGTGGTGGCGGAATCGGCGAGGTTGGCCACGTCATTCTGAAGACCGCCGACGACGCCAAGACGCGCGCGGTGCTTGAGGCTGGCTCCTACACATTCATTGAGAGTGAATCAGTGCTCGCCGAAGTTGACGACCAGCCGGGTGGCATGCTCTCCGTGCTTGATCGCCTCGCCGCCGCTGGCGTGAACGTTTACGGGCATCTCTTTATGGGGCGATGGGGCGAGCGTGCAACCTTCGCCTTTGTTGTTGATGATCCCGCGAAGGCACGCGCTGCACTCGGACAGGAGTACTAGGCCGCTCTAGCGACGTCCGATCCGCTGCGTTATTTCATCGACGGCAGCCTGGTACCCAAGCGTTGCAAACGGATGGTGGTTGAACCCCTTCAGCGTTAGATACTCAACGTTGCCGAGTTGCGCCAACGGTTTCGTCCACTCTGGCCGCACCAGCGTGTCGCCCTCACCCTGCGTCACTAGTGTCGGCACTGGAAAGCTCCCGCCAGCTGCGACAACGGCTCGCGCCGCCTTTTGCGCGCGGAAGCCTTCGTCGCCAAGTCGCGTCGTCACCGCGTAGAGGTAATCAGGTGCCGTTGGATCAAGGTTCTGTAGGCGCTGTCCAGGGCTAGTATCGGCGCCGATCCCTGTTGGGATGCGCAGCATTGGAAGGGCGCGCGACAAGATTGGCGCGACAACTCGTTTCCAGGTTGCGATGCGCGCCTCAAGTGCCGGCGCAGAGAGAACTAGGTAGTCGGGCTTTGTGAGCCCCACGGCAACAGCGCCGAAGGCGATGAGACCGCCGAGGCTGTGGGAGACAACAACCACCCGCCGGCCGGTGCGCTGCAGCTCGCTCACCTGTTCGGCAAGGTCGAGGTGGAAGCGGCGGAACTCCTTCACATAGCCACGAGGCCCCTCGGAGCGCCCATGGCCCCGTAGATCCCACGTGGTCGTGCGCCAGCCGGCGGCGGCAAAGGCACGTGCCGACTGAATGTAGCGGCTGGAGTTCTCCCCGATCCCGTGCCCAAGGAGGAGCTCGCCGAGCGGCTCCCCTGGGGGCTCATAGAGTCGGCGGAAGAGCGTCACTCCGTCGCTCGTCGTGAAGGGGGCCACGCTCTCCTGCTCCATGCTCATGCGTGGGATCCTACACTTACAAGAGAGGCGCGCTGCGCCCGTATCGGAGGCCGCAATGACCAACGCTAAGAAGACTCGCACGGAGCGCGATTCGTTCGGCGAGATCGAGGTACCGGCCGATCAGCACTGGGGCGCCCAGACGGCTCGCTCCCTGCACTTCTTCGCCATCGGCAACGACCGTATGCCCCTTGAGGTGATCCACGCCCTAGCCACCATCAAGAGCGCCGCGGCGAGCGTCAATGCCGAACTCGGACTCCTCCCCGCCGACAAGGCGAAGCTCATCGTCGAAGCCGCAAGCGTTGTGACGAGCGGCGGTGCCGACGGCGAGTTCCCTCTCTCGACCTGGCAGACCGGCTCGGGCACACAGAGCAACATGAACGTGAATGAGGTGATCGCCTCCATCGCCAACGAGCGCGCCACCGGAGCGCGCGGCGGAAAGAGCCCGATTCATCCGAACGATGACGTCAACCTCTCACAGTCATCGAACGATGCCTTCCCCAGCGCTATTCATATTGCGGCGACACTCGCCGTTAGTAAAACGCTCCTTCCCTCACTGCGCCACCTGCATGCCACCATCAGTGCAAAGGCTGACGCCTGGAGCGGCATCGTAAAGATCGGCCGCACGCATCTGCAAGATGCGGTGCCACTCACCCTCGGCCAAGAGTTTGGCGCGCATGCCGCAGCACTCGCAGGCGACATCGCCCGCATTGAGGCGGCGCAGAGCGAGCTCCGGGCAATTGCACTCGGCGGCACCGCCGTCGGCACCGGCTTGAACGCTCATCCTGAATTCTCCGAGCGCGCCGCTAAGGCGATCGCGAAGCTGACCGGCGAACCAATCGTCAGCGCACCGAATAAGTTCGCCGCACTGGCAGGACAGGAGGCAACACTCGCCGCATCCTCGGCGCTCCGCACCACCGCCGCAACGCTGATGAAGCTCGCCAACGATGTGCGCTGGCTCGCCTCTGGCCCACGAGCTGGCCTCGGCGAACTGCGCATCCCAGAGAACGAGCCAGGATCTTCGATCATGCCGGGGAAGGTGAACCCAACCCAGGCCGAGGCGCTCACCATGGTCTGCGTGCAGATCTACGGACTCGATGCGGCGATCGCCTTCGCCGCAAGCCAGGGGAACCTCCAGCTCAACGTCTTCAAACCGCTGATCGCGCTCGACCTGCTGACGCAGATCCGTCTACTGGGCGACGCGGCGCGCTCATTCGCAGATCACTGCCTCGCCGGCACCGAGCCCGACGCGGCGCGCATCACCGAGCTACTTAACGATTCACTGATGCTGGTGACGGCGCTCACGCCGGTGATCGGCTACGACAAGGCGGCCGAGATCGCCAAGCGCGCTCACGCCAGCGGCGGCACGCTGCGCGCAACCGCCATTGAACTCGGCTACATCAGCGCTGAGCAGTTCGACGAGATCGTTCGCCCTGACCAGATGACGGGGCCAACCCGATGAGTGAGCGATTGAAGATTGGCGTCTTAACCGGTGGCGGCGACTGCCCCGGACTGAACCCTGCCATTCGCGCTGTTGTGCACCGCGCAACGGCTGGCGGTCATGAAGTGGTTGGCATCCTTGATGGCTGGAAGGGACTCGCCACAGTTGGCGCACCACTCACCAGACCGCTTGATCGCGCCGCGGTGCACGGCATTCAGGCGCAGGGGGGCACGATGCTCGGCTCGAGCCGAACGAACCTGCTGAAGCGCGAGGGTGGCCTCGATGCCGCCGAGGCGAACATGCGCGCGCTCGGCCTCAACGCCCTGATCGCAATCGGTGGTGACGACACCCTCTCCGTTGCGGCAGGCCTCGCCAAGCGTGGTGCAGCGGTCAACGCCATTCCGAAGACGATGGACAACGACGTTTGGGGGACCGAAGGGTGCCTCGGCTTCGACACCGCAGCGAACATCGTCACCGAGGCGCTCGATCGGATCGCCACGACCACCGCGTCGCATCACCGCGTCGCCGTTGTTGAGGTGATGGGTCGCGACGCAGGCTGGGTCGCCGCATGGGGCGGGCTCGCCGGTGGCGCGCACGCGATTCTGATCCCAGAGGTGGAGTTCACCGCCGCAGCGCTCGACGAACTCGTCGCCAAGTTGAAGGCGCGACGCGCGATCGGTGATGGCAGCTCCATCATCGTTGTCTCCGAGGGAGTGAAGCTCCCCGCGGCAGGCGCAACCGCCACGTCGGTGCCCCTCGATGAGTTTGGTCACCCACGACTCGACAAGGTTGCCGTTGGCGACGCGCTTGCCACAATCCTCGAAGAGCGCACCGGACTTGAGGTGCGCTGCACCCGATTGGGCCACCTGCAGCGCGGCGGGGCGCCTTCGGCTGCCGACCGCGTGCTCGGCACGCGCTACGGCGTTGCCGCTGTAGAGGCGCTCGAGGCTGGTCGACTCGGCGTGATGGTCGCGCTGAAGGGTGGCGCGATCGTTGAGGTGCCGCTCACCGAAGTTGGCGGCAAGAATCGCTCTATTGATCTCAGCTACCCGCCACTCTTCCCACACTTCGACTAGCCGATGGCACGACTGATTCTCGTTCGCCACGCGCGTACCGCTGAGACCGGCATCAAGCTGAGCGGACGCATCAAGGGGATCCCCCTCAGCCCAGCGGGTCGCAAAGAGGCGGCGGCACTCGCCGAGGCACTCAGCGCCGTACAGATCGCTGGGATCGCCTCATCGCCGATGCAGCGCTGCCTTGAGACCGCCGAGGCGGTGCGCGCGATGCGCGGCCCAAGCGTGAAGTCGCGCCCCGACATCGTGGTCGACGAGCGCCTCACCGAAGTGGAGTACGGCGACTGGTCGGGTCAAGAGCTGCGCAAGCTGATGAAGGATCCGCTCTGGAGCACCGTACAGCGACAACCGTCAGCGATGACGTTTCCAAACGGCGAGTCTCTCCGCGCCGCTTCGGCGCGCGCCGTCGAGGCGATTCGCGAGATTGATTCGCGATTCAGTGACGATGAGACCTGGCTCTGCGCCAGCCACGGTGACATCATCAAGGCGATCGTTGCCGACGCACTCGGCACCCCACTTGACCTCTTCCAGCGCATTGCCATCGACCCAGCGAGCATCACCGTGATTCGCTACAGCGGCGAGCGCCCAACGGTCGTACGAGTGAACCTCTCAGCAGAGGGTGCGGCCGCTGGTCTGGTCGACAAGCCGAAGCGACCATCACTCCTCGGGCGACTGCGCGGCGAAGGCTGATGGCGCGGCGGATTATTCGCTTTGATCCACCCGACCAGTTCATTGCTGGCGCGATTGGTGAGCCCGGGCAGCGCCTCTTTCATTTGCAGGCGATCGGCGGCGGCATCGCCGCAACAGTCATCGTTGAGAAAAGCCAGATTGCGGTCCTCTCGCGGAGGATCGTTGAGATGCTAAAAGACCTCAGCGAGGGTGGCAGCGTACAACTACCGAGCGCCCCGCTCCCCCTTCCGCGCAAGTTGCCAGCGCTGGCCGAACCGTTTACTGCTGAATTCCGCGTTGGCACCATCGCCCTCGCCTGGGATCCGCAACTCACGCGTCTCATCCTCGAGTTCCGCGACGACATGAGCGTTGAGGATGCCGCCGCTCCCCCACCGATCAACGACGCCCCCGACGGCCCAGATGTGTTGCGCGTATCGCTCAGCGTCGCCGCGGCTCTTGAATTCGCGGAGAACTCGCTCCAGCTCGCAGCGGCGGGCCGACCGATCTGCCCGAACTGTGGCGTACCGCTCGATCCGCGCGGCCATCGCTGCGCACGCAAGGCCGCACTCCTCAACTGAGGTGACGGGCACAGCTTCGACACCGAACTGGCGCGGAGCGCTCCCCACTATCGCGGGCCTCGTTGAGATTGATGAGGCGATTCGCCTGATGCAACGCTCAAGCGATCTCACGCCGATCGGACGCATCGCCCAGGCGAGTAATGCCAGCTTCCTCTGTGAGATCGACGGCGGACTGCAGGTGATCTACAAACCCATTCGCGGGGAACTGCCGCTCTGGGATTTCCCCGAAGGGAGCCTCGCGGCGCGCGAAGCTGCTGCGTATCTTGTGAGCGAGGCCCTGGGGCTCGGCGTTGTGCCGCCCACGATTCTGCGCGATGGCCCGGCGGGTGCGGGTGCGGTGCAACTCTGGATTGACCATGCTGGCGTGCAGCGTGCGGTAGATCTGGTCAACGCCTCAGACGAGGGGCTGCGTCGCCTAGCCCTCTTTGACGCAATCGTGAATAACGGCGACCG
>JBDLWN010000089.1:0-4342 GCA_039804225.1 Chloroflexota bacterium | reverse complement strand
AGCCGATCCGCTTGTGGGACGAACAAGTCAGCCCCGCCCGCTACGCTCAAAGAGCATCTATCACGTCGCCTATAGCGACTACCCTAACCCACCTACCCATGGTCTTTGAACAAGAACAGCTAGGGAGAGAATACCCCCTGGAGGGTCGGATTCCAACCCCCCTGGCACACCTTGTGCCGAGAGCGAGGGTTAGGCGATCGTCACCGTGGTCATCTTGACCGGCTCCAGCGGGCGGTCACCTGGGCCCGTGGCCCCCTTGGCGATCGCGTCGACCGTAGCGAGCCCTGAGGTGACCATGCCGAAGATCGTGTACTTCGGCGGCAGGGTAGCGAGGTCATCGAGGCAGATGAAGAATTGGCTCCCGTTAGTGTTCGGTCCTGAGTTCGCCATCGCGACCGTGCCGCGGGCATAGCCCATCGTTACCGGCTCATCGTCGAACTTATAGCCAGGGCCACCCATGCCGGTGCCATCAGGATCGCCACCCTGAATCACGAAACCAGGAACTACACGATGAAAGATCACCCCGTCGTAGAAGCCCTTCTTCGCCAGGGTCACAAAGTTCTCAACGGTCTTCGGCGCCGCATCGTCAAGGAGCTCAAACTCGATAACGCCGACGGTTGTCTCAATCTTGGCGGTTGCCATTCCATCTCTCCTCTGTGGCACAGGGCCACGTGACCGGCTGGTGCCGGCGATGTGGGGAGTTTACTCGCGAACGTTCAGTTGCGCGGAGCGGCTACGGCGCAGTAGGGGTAACCGTGGCTGAGATGATCTTTGGTGGATCAATCGGACGATCTTGCCCGTTGCGCTCAAGTGCGGCGATGGCATCCACAACATCCATGCCAGAGACAACCTCACCCAAGATTGCGTAGGTGCGAGCACTCTCAAGTGGTACCGCTGCAGCGTCGTCAAGAACAATGAAGAACTGACTCCCCTGTGAGTCTGGCTGACTCGATCGCGCCATCGCGATCACACCACGGCGATATTCACCAAGGACCGGCTCATCTTTGATGAAGTAACCAGGGCCACCAGAACCCGTCCCGGTTGGATCGCCACCTTGAATCACAAACGGCGTACCGTTCTCCATATAAGCGATGCGGTGAAAGATCACGTCGTCGTAAAAACCGCAGCTGGCCAGTGCGGTGATGTTGCTCACAGCAATCGGCGAGTTCTTCACCGCGAGGCGTACAACGAACGTGCCAAGCGTTGTTTCAAATGCAATGTCGTTTGACATACTCGTGCTCAGCGTTGGGGGCTGTGTTGATGGGCAGCCGTTTGCATTCGGTGTAGGGCTAGCCGGGCTGGAGCTACATGCGCCGAGAGTGAGTGTTGCAGCAAGTGCAAAGGCGACTGGAAGGCGCATTGAGCTAGTCTCGTGTGCGCTGAGCGGTTCGAACAATTGTGACTGCCATCGCCGCCATCAAAAGTGCTTGTCCAATCGCTACTTCCATGGTTGGAATCTGACCAAGAATCAGCGCAGCGAGCACGGTTGCTGTTGGTGGCATGGCGAGTGCGCCGAGCGATCCAGTCGTTGCACTGGTAGCGCGCACGCCAGAAACGAATAGCGCGTAGGCCAAACAGGTCGCAATTAGCGCCAGGTATGCAAATTGCAAACCTGGAATGAGCAGATCCTTGCCGGCGAGTTCTGGCAACTTCACGCCAACAATTGTTGACCAGAACGTTAGGATCGCAAACCCACCTGCCGAGGCAAGCGCGACAAGCTCTAGTGGATGAATACCAGCGGCAAGATGCCGGACCAGCACAATGTACGAGGCGTAGCCAACCATACAGACCAGCGACCAGACAATGCCGAGCTGGAACGTGTCTGCGTTAGCGGTCGCAGCGCCTGATGTTGCGAGTACGATCGTGCCGACGGCGGCAAAAGTGATCGCACCGATGATGAGGCGATCTGGTCGCTCACGGAGGATGATCGCGCTGAGCGTTGCAACCAAGACAGGTGCGAGACAGAGTTCAATCGCAGTCGCGATGCCAACGCCGGCGTACGTGACTGCCTCAACGTAGGCGTACTGGAAGAAGGCCTGAACGAGCCCGAGGCCAAGGCCCAACGCAAGCACGCGTCGAGGGAGGCGGAAAGCGCCGCGGCCGAGCAGGAGTCGCGCCGTAATGGCGGCGGCAGGGGCGGTGATCCCGAGGCGTACGACTACCAGCACGAGGGAGCTGAGGGTGCTCGGACCCCCATCAACACCAGGGAAGGCGGCCTTGAGCTGGCCGGTGACGACGCCGATCGTGCCCCACAGGATGCCCGTGAGAATCACGGCGCCCAGCCCAACCAGCGGGGTGAGGGCGAGCGGTTCCCTGATGCGCTGCGTTGTAGCCATTCAGGGGAGTTTACGCGAGCGGTGCCCCGTGTGCGCGGCTACTGAGCAGGGTCGGAGATCCTTGAAGCTTCCTCAAAATCGATTGCGCCTGAGAGGAGCGCTTCACCCAAGATCAAGGAGGTGACGCCGGCATCGCGGAGTCGGCGTACACCATCAAGGTCGCTGACGCCACCAGCAACGCTCAACTCCATCGTTGGTTGTCGCGCCGCTAGGCTGGCGAACGCAGCGCTCTCGCTCGCGTTTCCGCCGTGACTCAACACAATGCGCGAAACCCCCGCGCCAGCAAGTTCATCAATCAGCGCCTCTGCCGTTGGGGCGCTGGAGCGCTTCCAGTTAAACGAAGCGATCCGCTCTGGCCGTGGATCAAAGCCAACTGCAAGCCAGTCACCGGCAGCGGCGATACATGCAGCAAGCTTCTCTGGCTCATCAATCAGTGCAAGGGAGATCACGGCACGCGTTGCCCCGGCTGCAAACGCGATACGAATTCCTTCGGGTGACTCTAGTCCGCCAGCGACCTGTAGCGGCGTTGCAACCAAGCTTGCAACGGCACCAATCGATTCAATGTTGACCGGCGCGGCGGCACGCGCACCATCAAAGTCGACGAGGTGAATCAGCGTTGCGCCACGATCAACAAAGTGCCGCGCGATGCGCGCCGGCTGATCAGTTGGTGCACCGACACCCGTAGCAGCGCCAGGCCAGAAGACGATGCGGGATCGACCTTTCTCTAAATCAATGGAGGGGACGATGCGCATCGGCTGCGATGCGCTACGCGGTTTCGGTCAGCGCCGCCGCAGTCGCCGCGATCGTCTTAGCAATTTCTTCGTCACCGATACCGTAGTGCGTTACGGCGCGGATCTGTCCATGCGGATAGGCGACCATCAGCACGCCGTGCTTCTCGAGTGCATCAAGGAAGCGTGTGCGACGTACGATGCCGCCCGCAACCTTGAAGAGCACGAAGTTGGTCGTGACGCGTGAAGGGTCTAGCCGCTCACCATCTGGCTGTGCGATATGGCCTGGGGAGAGCACACCAGGCAACGTTGCGATTTCCGTTGCCAGGCGTCGTGCGTTGAGGTGATCTTCGGCGAGTCGATTTACGGTCCCCTCTGGGCCGTCAGAGAGCGCAACGAGACCGGCAGCTGCAAGAATGCCCACCTGCCGCATACCTCCGCCAAGCAGCTTGCGTGCGCGACGTGCCTTGAAGATGAACTCTTTGCTCCCTACGACGACGCTACCGATCGGCGCAGCGAGCCCCTTGCTCAAGCAGAAGGTCGCACTGTCAGCATCGGCCACGAGGTCACGCACTGGTACGCCCAGCGCAACAGCCGCATTGAAGAGGCGGGCCCCATCAACATGAATTGGAATGCCGTGCGGCTTGAGTGCGGCGCGCAACTCGCGCATGTATGCAGGCGTAATCGGTCGGCTGAACGTGTGGGCGTGACAGTTCTCAACGATGACGAGCGAGGTGATCGCGCTGTGTGGGTCGGATGCATCCTGAATCCCCTCCACCACATCGGCGATCGGCATCTCGCCGTTGGTGTTTTCGCGGATGACTCGCAGCCCGGCGCCGGCGACCACGGCGTAGTTTGCCGCCTCATCGTTGTAGATGTGCCCTTCGGCGGGGGTGATGATTTCGCCACCACGCGGAACCTGTGACATGACCGTGACCAGGTTCCCCATGGTCCCCGAGGCAACAAAGAGACCGGCCTCCTTACCCAGCAGGGTCGCGGCGCGCTGCTCTAGGGCGATAACGGTGGGATCGTCCTCAAAAACGTCATCGCCCACCTCTGCCTCAGCCATTGCACGGCGCATCTCAGGGGTGGGGTGGGTCACCGTATCGGAGCGCAGATCGATACGGCCAGCCCCGCCGCCTCGTGATGCTGCGTCTGCTCCGTATCCCATAGTCGGATCCTACCCCCTCTGGTAGGCTTCGCAGTCCTGTCGCGGACCCGTGGTGTAGCGGCCCAACATGCCAGCCTGTCACGCTGGAGATCGCCGGTTCGAATCCG
>JBDLWN010000088.1:0-6949 GCA_039804225.1 Chloroflexota bacterium | reverse complement strand
GCGCCTGTCGTTGCCAAGATCGCCAAGGAGATCGGCGCCCTCACCATCGGCATCGTCACCAAGCCATTCGTCTTCGAAGGGAAGCGGCGCGCTGCGGTCGCCGACGCTGCGGCCAACGAGCTGCGCAAGCATGTCGATACCCTAATCGTCATCCCAAACGAGCGACTCCTCAGCGTCGTCAGCCGCCAGACCTCCATGGAAGATTCATTCCGCATCGCCGATGACGTACTCCGACAGGCCGTGAAGGGCGTCAGCGATGTGATCACGGTGCCAGGCATCATCAACCTCGACTTTGCCGACGTGCGCTCGATCATGCGCGACGCTGGCTCCGCACTCATGGGCATCGGTCGTGCTAGCGGCGAGAACCGCGCCACCGCCGCCGCAGAGATCGCCATCGCCTCACCGCTCCTCGAAGTCGACATCCAGGGCGCCACTGGCGTGCTGATCAACGTCGCCGCATCCGCTACTGTCACGCTGCATGAGGTAAACGAAGCGATCAATCACATCACGGCACGTGCCGACGACGAGGCGAACATCATCTTCGGTACCTCGCTCGACGAATCGCTCGGTGATGAGATCCAGATTACCGTGATCGCGACCGGCTTCTCGGCGGAGCGACAGAGCTCAGCCTCCAGCCCCCGCGCCCCGTACCGCGCGACCGAGAGTGGCGCCTGGAGCCTGCGTGACGACGGCGTGGCCGTTCAAGAATCATCGTCGCCGAGCTTCACCTACACGCCAGCCCCAGCGGCGGAGCCAGCACCTGTCGCCCGTGAAGGCGCTGCAGATGAGCCAGCTCCAGTGGTTCCTCCGCAGCCAGAAGAGGTCGAGCCGAACGATCTCGATATCCCAGCGTTCCTGCGTCCGCGCAAGCGCATCTTCTAGTTGCTGGGGGTAACCCCAGACGATGCTGAGCGCCGCTGACCTCGCCACCCGCTATCAAGATCTGCTGACGCGCGTCCGCGCCGCGGGCCCTGCCCAACTGATGGTCGTCACGAAGGGGGTCGCTGCCGAGCAGATCGCCGCCATTGTCGACGCTGGCTGCAATCTCTTCGGCGAGAATCGCGTGCAAGAGCTCGAGGCGAAGCGAGCCGCCGTTACAGCACTGCGACCCGCGGCGAAACTCACCTGGGTCCTGATCGGCCCGCTGCAGTCGAACAAGGCGCGACGTGCCATAGAGGTAGCGGACCGCATCGCGACCGTTGGGAGCGTGGACCTGTTGGAGCGGCTCGCCACACTCGCCACCGAGCGAGTCAAGCCGATCGAGATCGCCCTCCAGGTGAATGTGGACGAAGATCCGGCGAAGTCGGGCTTCACTCCAGAGGCCCTGCGCGCTGCACTCCCCTCCATCGCCGCAATCGTCAAAGCTGCGCCGATCACTCTGGCTGGGCTCTTCACGGTGGGGAGGCTCACCGCCGGCGGGGAGGCGGCACGCCCAACCTTCGCCCAGTTCCGAGCGCTCGCAGCCCAAATCAACGCAGACGCGCAGGCGCTCGGCCTCAATCTTGGACCGCTGCGCTCCGCGGGGATGAGCGGAGACTTTGAGGTGGCGATCAGTGAGGGCTCCACCGAGGTGAGGCTGGGGAGCGCGCTCTTTGGGCCGCGCGGGTAGGCTATAGAGGTGACGTTGCCAGCCGTAGTTAACTTGATTTTCGAGACACTCTGGTGGGTGATCCTGGGCCGCGTGCTGATCTCCTGGTTCGACCCCTCTGGCAACTATCGGATCTCGCGCATCCTCTACGACATGAGTGAGCCGATCCTCGCGCCTGCCCGAAGAATTCTGCCAACCTTTGGTGGTGTGGACTGGTCCCCCCTTGTCACAATGATCGTTCTGAACCTGCTCCAAGGATTTGTGGTCTCAAGCCTGTAAGGCTGAACCTAGTAGAATCTGCGCCCGGGGGCGATTAGCTCAGTTGGTTAGAGCGCACGGTTCACATCCGTGAGGTCACTGGTTCGAGTCCAGTATCGCCCACCACTTTTGGGGCGCGGTTAGTTACTCTTCGCCATCCTTCGCAGCACCGCTGGCATAATGCCGCCATTGCGGTACGTGTTCACCTCGTTTGGGCCGTCGAGGCGTACGAGCGCTGAGAACTCCTTCGCAGGGCCAGTGGGTGCATCGTTGCTGTCGACGGGCTGTGCGGTGATGCGAATCTCTGAGCGCGCGGTGCAGCTGCCGATATTTGCGATTGTGAAGCGCTCGGTGCCGATGAGGCCCAAGGATTCGGCGCTTTCGCCTGGCAGGAACTGCAGTGGCAGAACACCCATACCGATGAGGTTGGAGCGGTGGATGCGTTCGTAGGACTGCGCGATCACGGCGCGCACGCCGAGCATGCGAGTTCCCTTGGCGGCCCAGTCGCGCGACGAGCCTGAGCCGTACTCCTTTCCGGCGACGATGATCAGGTCGCTCCCTTCGCTCTGATAGCGGGCGGCGGCATCGGCGACGGCGAGGATCTCGCCTGATGGGTGGTGGCGGGTGATTGGTCCCTCCTTGCCGCCCGCGACGGCATTGCGCAGGCGAATGTTCGCGAAGGTGCCGCGCATCATCACCTCGTCGTGCCCGCGTCGTGCGCCGTAGGAGTTGAAGTCGCCAGCGGCAACACCGTGCTCAATGAGCCAGCGGCCGGCGGGGGAGTCGATGCGAATCGATCCGGCGGGCGAGATGTGGTCGGTCGTGACGGAGTCACTCAGCATCAAGAGCGCACGTGCGTTGCTGATGTCGGCGATCGGTTGCGGCTCAGGAGTTATCCCCTCCGTGAAGGCTGGTCGTGAGACGTAGGTGGAGCTGGCATCCCATGCGTACGTTTCGCCCGTAGGGCTCGCAAGGTTCTGCCAGCGTGCGTCGCCGGCGAAGAGATCCTTGTAGCTGCTGCGATAGAGCGATGCGTCGGCGGCGGCCGCCACGGCGGTGGCAATCTCGTCGTCGCTTGGCCATAGATCGCGCAAGAAGACGGGGGTGCCACTCCTGTCGTTGTTAATCGGCTCCTGCGTAAGGTCGAGCGTCACGCGCCCGGCGAGTGCCAGCGCCACCACGAGTGGTGGGGAGGCGAGGTAGGCGGCACGCACCGACGGGTGGATTCGACCTTCAAAGTTGCGGTTCCCTGAGAGCACGGCGGCGACGGTGAGGTCGCCTGCCTCAATGGCGGCTGAGACGTCTGCGTCGAGTGGACCAGAGTTGCCGATGCAGGTGGTGCACCCGTAGCCGGCCACGTTGAAGCCGAGTGTCTCAAGCGGCGCGAGGAGACCCGCGCGTTCGAGATAAGCGGTCACAACTTTGGAGCCAGGAGCGAGGCTCGTCTTCACCCATGCAGGCACCTGCATGCCACGTGCCACGGCGCGCTGGGCAAGGAGACCTGCGGCGATCATCACCGACGGGTTTGAGGTATTGGTGCACGAGGTGATCGCGGCAATCGCTACTGCGCCATCGTGGAGCTCGTAGGTGCCGCTCGCCGATGTTGCGGTGGCGTGGTGGGCAGCTGCTCCAGTGCGATCGGGGTAGGCGGCGGCGAAGCTCTCGCCGAGGTTCGGCAGGGGGACACGGTCTTGCGGGCGTCGTGGACCAGCGAGCGACGGAACCACGTCACCAAGCTCGATGTGCACGATTGCGTCGTAAACCGGTTCAGCACCCGCAGCGCGCCAGAGACCCTGCGCCTTTGCGTACGTTTCAACGAGGGCGATGCTCTCGCCACTGCGACCAGTTGTTTTTAGGTAGTCGAGGGTGATCTCGTCGATCGGGAAGAGGGTGGTGGTTGCGCCGAACTCTGGTGACATGTTGGCGATCGTTGCCCGATCGGCGAGAGAGATTGTGGCGAGTCCGTCGCCGAACGCCTCAACGTAGGCGCCAACGACTCCATGTGCGCGGAGGCGCTCAGTAACTGTGAGGACAAGATCGGTTGCGGTGGTGCCGGCTGGGAGTCGCCCAGTGAGTCGCAGCCCCACGATGGTTGGAATGGGCGAGAAGAGTGGTTCGCCGAGCAGGACCGCCTCGGCCTCAATGCCGCCCACGCCGAATCCGAGCACGCCGAGTCCCGAGATCATGGTGGTGTGCGAGTCGGTGCCGACGCAGCTATCGGGGAAGGCGAGTGGTGCACCGTCAACCTCTTCGACGCGGACAACGGAGGCGAGGTTCTCTAGGTTGACCTGGTGCACGATGCCAGCGCCAGGCGGAACGACGCGGAACTTATCAAAGGCACCCTGCGCCCAGCGCAGCAGCTGGTAGCGCTCGGTGTTGCGCTCGTACTCCTTCGCCACATTCTGTTCGAGCGCCTCGCGCGTTGCCCAACGGTCAATCTGCACGGAGTGGTCGATCACCAGGTCGGCGGGAACCTGTGGATTGATGCGATGCGGATCAATCCTGAGTTCCGTAGCGGCGTTGCGGAGCGCGGCAAGGTCTACGACGGCGGGAACGCCGGTGAAGTCCTGTAGCACGACGCGGGCTGGGGAGAAGGGGACCTCGCGTTCATCGCCTGTCGTTGAGGCGGCAGCACCAGGTTTCCATGCGAGATAGGCGTGGAGGTCTTCGGGTTGCACAAAGCCGTCGCCAGAGCGTCGAGCGGCCCCTTCCATAAGTATCTTCAGAACCAGCGGAAGTTGATCCCAGGGGGTTGCAGGTTGCGGGAGGAGCTCGAGAGCGATGCGATCGGGGAGGCCCGCCCCGAGCGAGCGTCGTACCGCAAAATGGTCTCCCACAGGCCCTCCCTTGATTCGTGTGTGGCCCTACTGCGCCACCAAGCGTGCGGCTAGGGTAGCGCTCAGCGCCTGCGCAGCGTGCCGCCGCTGCGGAGGCTACCATCGGGTCAATTGCGGTACGGCCTCGGCCGCCCGCCCATCGGTTAGGTGAGGGAGCAGCACATGGGAGCGACACGCCGCAGCGCAATGTCGGCTGGAGGCCTCGTCATTCGAGGGGTTGGTGGACGACCCGAGATCGTGATTGGGCGCCGACGCCGAGAGCGCGACGGCTTTGTCTGGTCGCTGCCAAAGGGGACCCCTGAAGAGGGCGAGACTCAGGAGCAGACGGCCCTCCGTGAAGTGCGCGAAGAGACCGGCCTTGAGGTTCAGATCCTCTCGTATTTTGACGCAATTCACTACTCCTTTACGCGTGGAGGGGAGCGCATTGACAAAACGGTGCACTACTACTTGATGGAGGCGATTGGCGGATCGTTCGATCAGTGGGATAAAGAGTTTGACGAGGTGCGCTGGGTGCCCATGGAAGAGGCAATTTCCCTCTTGGACTTCCAAACCGAGTGCGGCCTCGTGGAGCGCGCCTACGCGGCCCTCGCCGTATAGGGGAATCGTGCGGGCGGCTCGCCTCACCACAAAAGTGCAGGGCGACCCCCTATCCTGTGGGGAGATCGGCACCCGCCGATCCACGAGAGAGAGATGAGGGGAGATGCTGATGCATCGGAGCCTAGCGATCCTTGCGGCAGCTCTCCTGTCGGCAACCCTGCTCTCTGGCTGCAGCGTCTTCTCCGCGCGCACCATTCGCGCGGGGATTGTGGGTGAGCCTGCCGGTTTGGCGCTCGCCTATACAGACGACGCCTCCGCCTTGGTCGGCTCCATGGTCCACGCAGGCCTCTATCGGGCTGACGCCACCTTTGCGCCAATCCCCGTGCTCGCCGATGGTGAAGCATTAAGTGCGGCTGGCAGTACGAAGTGGCGCGTCACGCTGCGCTCAGGACTCACCTTCCACGATGGATCACCATTGACCACCGATGATGTGAAATTCACCTATGAACTCGCGGGTTCCGCGCGCTGTCCGCTCGTCAGCGACATCTGTGCCGTGGTGGCGAATCACCTGGTCTCAGTGGAGTCAGGGGCAGACGGTGCGCTCACCTTTACCCTGAAGGCACCATGGGCGCCTTGGCAGACGCGTGGGCTCACGATCCCGATCCTCCCGAAGGAGACGCTCGCCGCATCCCTAACCCGACTCCAGGGGAAGATTGCATCGGCAGATCGAAATGCCGTCTCGCTCACGCGCGAGAATATCGCCGCCGACATCGACGGCGGTGGGTGTGCTGCTTCGGGTGGCACAAACTGCACCTATGCGTCGCGCGTTACCGAGCTTGAGCGCACCCTTGCTGATGCCGGCCTTGATTTACCCGACCCGCGCGGCTTCCCGCAACTCAATGGTGCAGGTGAACCGACAGGGAGCCGCGACGACGAAAAGTACGCGCGAGCACTCTACGTGCGGCTCACGGCGCTTGAGGGGCTCCTCCTTGCGCCTACTGAGGGCCAACTAGCCGCCGCCTTTCCACTCCTCGATGTGCAGAGTTCACCCGTTGGCGCGGGGCCCTATGAGTTTGTTGAGCGGGTGCCTGGGAGCTACGTGCAGCTTGCCGCCTTTGAGGGTTTTGCGCTCGGTCAGCCTCCGATGTCTGGCATGAATTTGACCATCTTTGCCTCATCTTCTGCTGTCGCGAAGGCCTTTCAGGGCGGCTCAATTGATTGGGCCCCTGAGCTTCGAGCGGCGGACGTTGCTGGCCTCAACGTGAACAGTGACGCCACGATGCTCCACGTGGCATCGCTCCGCGGGTATAACTACCTAGCCTTCAATACTCGCGAAGGTCGACTCTTCGCCAGCACCGTCACTCGCCGCGCTCTCGCCTCGTGCGTTGACCTGCCAGCGATCATCACTGGCGCAACCGACGAAACCGGAATCAAGATTTCGAGCACTGTGGCCCCTACCTCGTGGGCGGCAGAGAACCCTCCCGCCGCAGAAGCCACGCGCGATGTCGCTGGCGCACGGGCCGCGCTTATCGCTGATGGATGGGAGGCAGGCGAGGATGGCGTCTTCGCCCGTGCCGGCACCCGACTAGAGGCGGACATCATCGTTCGGGAGGGTCAGGTGACGCGTACCCGTGCGGCACAGCTGATCGTTGATCAGGTTGCCGAGTGCGGGATTGCCCTCACGGTCGCAGAGCTGCCATTCGCTACTGATATCGCGCCACGATTGCGG
>JBDLWN010000087.1:0-10438 GCA_039804225.1 Chloroflexota bacterium | reverse complement strand
ACCAGCGCCGTGAGGTGAAAGATGCGCTGGCCTGGCTCCGCGTGCTGCGCAGCGACAACGACCGAATCTCGTATGAGCGCATTCTCAACGTGCCGCCACGTGGCATCGGCGACAAAACGATTGAACTGCTGCGCGCCGCCGCCGCACCACGCGTGACTGCACCAGAGGGCACCCCATTCGCTCATGTTATCGCCGCGGCTGGTCGTGGCGAGGTGGCTGGCGTGAACACCCGCGCACGAAACTCCCTTGCCGGGATTGCTGACGTAATCAGCCGACTGCGCGACCGTATTGCCGCAGTCACGCTTCCAGAGCTGCTTGACGGGGTCTACTCAGAGTCGGGCCTACGCGCACATCTCGCCTCTGAGGGGGTTGAGGGTGAGGAGCGCTGGGCGAACCTTCTCGAGCTCCGCGGTATCTCTGGGCGATTCATGGAGCTGGCCCCACTTGATGCACTCGACCGCTTCGTCGAAGAGACCGCGTTGGTTGCGGATCAGGACGCTTTTGATGGCGATGCAGAGCGAGTCACACTCATCACGCTGCACGCTGCAAAGGGTTTGGAGTGGCCGACGGTCTTCATCTCGGGGCTGACCGAAGGGCTCTTCCCACACAGCCGAGCCCTCATGGATCAGGAGCAGATGGAGGAGGAGCGTCGCCTCTGTTACGTCGGCATCACGCGCGCGAAGCGCCGCCTCTCTCTCTCGTACGCCCTCCGCCGCGGCTGGGGTGACGGTGATGGGGCGCCATCGCGCTTCCTTGCGGAGATTCCGGAGGAGCTGCTCGATGTGGCAAACGACGACGATCCGCGTGCCGATGGCGAGACCAGATTCGGCCGTGGCTTCCGATCGGCGCGTGCAGGGTTTGCCGGCGGCGAGTCGTGGCGGGAGGGGAGTGGCACGCCAGGGGCACCGAGCGGCGCCTTCCGTCCTGGGCGCGATCTGGAGGCGAGGCGTCGTGCCTACAGCGCTGGTGCACGCTCTGGCTCCCTCCGCGTACCCGATACCGATGGGATCGACGAGGCACCCGACGAAGACGAGTTCATTGGCGAGGCTCCAGAGCTCATGCAGCCGGTCGGCCGGGTTCCCCCGTGGGCGGCGACGGGGCGCGGAGCGGCTGGCACCCCTACACAGGCGACTGACACACCGATTCTTCCTCCGCTTCGCCCACGCACCATCGCACCAGCGCGAGTGCGGATCCCCGGTGAGCGCTACTTCCGCGATGGTGATCGCGTCCTGCACGCGACGTTCGGTGAGGGGATCGTTGTCACGTCGAAGCTTACCCGCCACGATGAGGAGGTCACGATCGCCTTCGCCGGATCTGGGGTGAAGACGCTCGCGGCGAGCATCGCCAATCTGGAGGTTCAGGGATGAGCGGCAAGGCTAGTGCACCAGGTGCACGCCATCGAGAGTTGATCGCAGCGATCAACGAGGCGGACCGTCGCTATTACGTTGACGATGCCCCAACGCTCACCGATGCCGAATACGATGCGCTTCGCATTGAACTCAACGCCATTGAAGCGGCACACCCTGAACTCGTTACGCCAGACTCGCCATCTCAGCGTGTTGGACCGAACGCAGATGATCGGGTGGAGCCTGCCGTCAAATTGACTGAGGTGCGACACGAGCGCCCAATGTTGAGCCTCTCAAACGCCTTCTCGCCCGAAGAGGTCGCAGACTTCGCTGCCAGCGCGGCGAAGGGGCTTGGAGGCCGCGAACCCGAACTCGTTGCTGAGTTGAAGATTGACGGTCTTGCAATCAGCCTGATGTATGAGCGGGGCAAGCTGGTTCGTGCGGCAACGCGGGGCGACGGCACCACCGGCGAAGATGTCACGGCGAACGTGCGCACGATTCGAGCCATTCCCGCAACGCTGAAGCAGCCTGCAACCTGCGAGGTGCGGGGCGAGATCTACATGCCAAAATCCTCCTTCGCTGCACTGAACGCCGAGCGTGCTGCTGCAGATCTTCCGCTCTACGCGAATCCGCGAAATTCAGCGGCTGGTTCACTCCGACAGAAAGATGCCGCGGTCACCGCGCAGCGCAACCTCTCCTTCTTCGCCTACCAGCTCTTTGAAGAGCCGGCGCCTGCGGCGCAGAGCGCCGCCCTCCGTCGCCTGCAAGACCTGGGGCTCCCAACGGAACAGAACGCACGTGCGGGTCTCACTGGAGCGACCGCCGCCTCGTTCCTCGCCGAGTGGGTTGAGAAGCGCCGCACTCTGGAGTACGAGACCGATGGGGCGGTGCTGAAAGTTGATGCGGTAGCCGACCAGGAGCAGCTTGGCTATATCGCGCGCTCACCAAAATGGGCGATCGCCTACAAGTTCCCCCCAGAGCAGGTTACGACGAAACTCCTCGGCATCAGTGTGGAGGTGGGGCGCACCGGCTACCTCACCCCGGTGGCAGAGATGGAGCCAGTACTTGTGGCGGGTTCAACGGTTCGGCGCGCGACGCTGCACAACATCGATGAGATTCGCCGCAAGGATGTGCGCGTGGGCGATGTCGTCGTGCTGCAGAAGGCGGGCGATGTGATTCCTGAGGTGGTACGCGGACTTGCGGAGCGCCGCACCGCACCCCTCTCCGAGTTCACTATGCCAACGACCTGTCCATCCTGTGGCACTGCGGTCGTACGCGATGAGGTGCGCCATCGCTGCCCGAATCGCGCTTGCCCGGCGCAGAACTTCGAAACGTTGCGGCACGCCGTTGGCCGTGGTGCGCTCGACCTTGAGGGTGTCGGAGAGAAGTTACTCGCGCAGCTGGTAGAGCGTGGCGTGGTGCGCCGCCTCGGCGATCTCTATCGTCTGACTGCCGAGCAGCTCGATGGGCTTGATCGCATGGGGAGCCTGAGTGACACGTCACGTCGCGAGGGTCCGAACCGCATCAGCAATGTGCTCGGCATGATTGAGGGTCGACGGAGCCGCGAACTGTGGCGCGTACTTGTTGCGCTCGGCATTCGCCATGTTGGCGAGGCGACGGCAAAGGATTTGGCGGCCGAGCTACAGCGCCGGGTTCCGCCAACAAGTGGACCTGCCTGGGGGCGCGCTGTACTCGCCACGTTGCGATCCCTCACAGCAGAGGAGCTCACGGCGATCTCAGGGGTTGGGGCGGTGGTTGCGGAGAGCATCGTCTCCGCGTTCGCCTCCGGCCTCGCGGGCGAAGCACTTGAAGACCTATTTGACGCCGGGCTCATCGCCGTCCCCGCTGCCGCCACGCCAAGCGTGGCCGGTGGCCCGCTCGCTGGGGAGGTGGTGGTGGTAACGGGAACTCTGACTGCTACGGGTTGGAGTCGACGGGAGGCGCAAGACCGTATCGCAGCGGCGGGGGGTACAGTTGCCGACGCCGTGACCGCAAAGACGACGCTGCTCGTAGCGGGAGAGAAGGCAGGCTCAAAGCGCGCCGCCGCCGAAAAGTTGGGTATCGCGATCGTGGATGAGGCGGGCTTCGTCGCACTCCTGGGGGGTTGAGCCGTTGGGCGGGTAGGATTCCCGCATGAGTGACCTGACCCGCGCCGAGGTAGAACGCGTCGCAGCACTCGCGCGCCTCGGACTCACGAGCGAGGAGCTGGGGAAGCTCCAGGGCGACCTGAACCTGATCCTTGAGCAGTGGGCCCACCTTGCCGACGTGGACACCTCAAGCGTGCCACCGAGCGCACAGACGATTGTTCAGGCGATGCCGCTACGCGAGGACATCGTTGATCCATCCCTCGCAGTTGACGACGCCATCCAGAACGCACCGGCACGGAGCGGCGACTTTGTGCGAGTGCAGGCGATCCTCTCTGAGGAGGCCGACGGATGAGCGGGGAGAGCCTCCGCCGTGCATCCGCGGCAGAGCTGCGCGCCGCATTCCAGTCGGGCGCCGCAACCTCGCGTTCCGTCACCGACGAACTCTTTGCTGCTATCGAGCGAGAGGATGGCGTCCTTGGCGCGTGGCTCCACCTTCGATTCGAAGAGGCACGTGCTGAGGCCGATCGCGCCGATGCACGCTACGCGACCGCACGTGCCGCTGGCACTGCAGCGCTTAACGACCTTCCGCCACTCCTCGGCGTCCCTGTTGCACTGAAAGACCTCGTTAACCTCACTGGGACTCCCACAACAGCGGGCTCGCGAATCCTTGAGGGATACACCAGCCCGTATGACGCCACGATCGCCGCACGGCTGAAAGAGGCGGGTGCAGTCATTCTTGGCAAGACGAATATGGACGAGTTCGCCATGGGCTCGTCCACGGAGTTCTCGGCGTACAAGAAGACGGTGAACCCATGGGACATTGATCGGGTGCCTGGTGGATCGTCGGGCGGATCTTCGGCCGCCGTTGCCGCCTTCCACGCACCACTCTCGATCGGTACAGACACGGGTGGTTCCATTCGTCAGCCAGCGAGTCTCACAGGCATCGTCGGCATGAAGCCAACGTACGGGCGAGTGTCGCGGTACGGGATCGTCGCCTTTGCCTCGTCACTCGATCAGGTCGGACCGTTCGCTCGTACGGCGCAGGATGCAGCACTCCTTCTGCACGCAATCGCTGGGGCAGATGCGCACGATGCGACCAGCTCACGTAGTCCGCTTGATGCGGTGCTGTTGAACCTTCCGAGCGGCGATGCCGCGGCATCGGCCATTCGTGGCAAGCGATTCGCCCTGCCAAAGGAGTACTTCGTTGCTGGCATGGAGGCTGGTGTTGAACGCGCTGTGCGCGATGCAGTCGCTGCGCTTGAAGCTGCCGGTGGAATCGTCGAAGAGGTGAGCCTCCCAACGACGGAGCATGCGCTCGCAACGTACTACATCGTTGCGCCTGCAGAAGCGTCGGCGAACCTCGCACGCTACGACGGGATCCGTTACGGCGCATCAAAGCACGGCGGCGGAGATCTGCTCAACGGGTATCTCGAGACCCGCGGACGCGGCTTCGGCCCAGAGGTGCGCCGCCGCATCATGCTTGGCACCTACGCACTCTCTGCCGGCTACTACGATGCGTATTACGTGAAGGCACAGAAGGTGCGCACGTTGATCGCGCGCGACTTTGATCGCATCTGGGCGGCTGGTTTTGATGCAATCGTGGCGCCAACAAGCCCGCAGGTTGCCTGGAAGTTTGGCGCAAAGATGAGCGACCCAGTCTCGATGTATCTCGCCGATGCCTGCACCCTGCCAGCGAACATGGCGGGCCTTCCAGGGGTGAGCATTCCGTGCGGCCTCTCTGAGAACCTTCCCGTCGGACTACAGCTGATCGGCAAGCCATGGTCAGAGGCCGAGCTTCTCGGCATCTCCGCTGGCTACGAGGCACTCACCGCAACGGCAGCGTGGCGCGCCGTGGCACCGCATGACTTGGCGAAACTCGGTGGAGGTGCAGCATGAGCGACTTTGCTAAGCGCGCACTTGCCGATCGTGTCCACGCGGTGCAGCCCTCTGGAATTCGGCGCTTCTTCGATATCGCCGCAACCATGAGCGACGTGATCAGCCTCGGCGTAGGGGAGCCCGACTTCGACACGCCAGCACACATCGTTGAGGCGGCGGTCACGAGCCTGCGCGCTGGGCGCACGCACTACACCTCCAACTACGGGACCATTGAGTTGCGCCGCGCCATTGCCGCGAAGATCCAGGAGCGCTCAGGCGTCTCCTACGATCCCGAGAGCGAGATCATCGTCACGATCGGCGCCTCTGAGGCGGTCGACCTTGCCGTGCGCGGCGTCATTGGTGCGGGCGACCGCATCGTGCTGCCAGAGCCGTCGTATGTTGCTTACCTCCCTGCGGTTGTCTTTGCGGGTGGCACTGCCGTTCCTGTGCCGACAAGCGCGACCGATAACTGGCGCCTCCATGCTGACGCGGTAAATGCTGCGGCGGCTAGCGCGAAGGCCCTCTTCCTTGGCTACCCAGCAAATCCAACGGGGGCCACCCTCGACGAACCGACCCGCGAGGCGCTCGCCAAGATTGCGGTGGCACGGGACCTGGTGGTGATTAGCGACGAGATCTATGACCGACTCGTCTACGAGGGACCGGCGCACCGCGCCATGTCGGTCTATCCAGGGATGCGCGAGCGCACCATCCTGATCGGCGGCTTCTCCAAGTCGTACGCGATGACGGGGTGGCGCGTCGGTTTCCTCTGCGCGCCGAAGGAGATCGTGGCGGGGCTCGTCAAGATTCACCAGTACGCCATCATGAGTGCCCCAACGATTGCACAGGATGCAGCGCTTGAAGCACTGACGAACGGCGAGCCTGCCCTCGAAAAGATGCGCGCTGCCTACGCGCGACGTCGAAGCATTGTGTTGGAGGGTCTCGCCGCACTCAATCTGCCGACAGGTGCGCCACAGGGCGCCTTCTACGCCTTCCCCGACATTCGCTCAACTGGCCTCACCGATGAGGTGTTTGCCGAGCGCCTCCTCACGGAAGAGCGCGTTGCCGTGATTCCAGGCTCATCGTTTGGCGCCAGTGGCGTTGGGCATGTGCGCATCTGCTACGCCACGTCGGAAGAGAACCTACGCGAAGCGCTCGTGCGCATCGGCCGCTTTGTGACCAAGGCACGCGGGGTAGCAGCATGACCTGGCATGCAGTGATCGGCATTGAGGTGCACGTGCAGCTCCGCACGATGACGAAGATGTTCTGCCCCTGCGCGATTCCGGCTGAGGGCGACCTTCCCAACAGCAAGACCTGCCCAACCTGCCTCGGTCTCCCGGGAGCTCTCCCAGTGCCGAATAAGGCCGCCATTGAGAAGGTGCTCGCTGTTGGTGCCGCGATCGGCGCCGCCGCGCCAGCAACCACGATCTGGGATCGCAAGAACTACTTCTATCCCGACCTTCCGAAGGGCTACCAGATCAGCCAGCTCGACTTTCCGCTCGCCGAGCACGGCACCATTGAGGTCACGACGAGCGCCGGAACGAGTCGCGTGCGTATTCGCCGCGCGCACCTTGAAGAGGATACGGCGCGCCTTCGGCACGAGAAGGGGAGCGATGGGAAGCGCTCGAGCCTCATTGACTACAACCGCTCCGGTGTCGCGTTGCTTGAGATCGTGACCGAGCCAGACATTCGTGACGCAGAGACGGCCCGCCGCTACGCCGAAGAGCTCCGCCTCTTGCTGCGCACGATCGGCGCCGCCGATGCGGAGATGGAGAATGGGCAGATGCGCGTTGAGGCAAATGTCTCGATTCGTCCAACTGAGGATGCACCGTTTGGTACCCGTACCGAAGTGAAGAATATGAACTCTTTCCGCTCGGTCGAGAAGGCGATCGCCTTCGAGATTGCGCGACAAGCGGAAATCCTTGAAGCCGGTGGATCCATCACCCAGGAGACTCGCGGTTGGGATGAGTCGAGCGAGACCACCTACACGATGCGTGCGAAAGAGAACTCGCACGACTATCGCTACTTCCCTGAGCCAGATCTTCCACCGCTCACCATTGCGCCAACCTGGCTCGCCAGCATTTTCGCGAGCATCCCCGAGATCCCTTCCGCCCGACGGGCGCGCTATGTCAAGCAGCTGGCGCTCTCTGAATACGACGCCGCGGTCTTGGTTGGTGAACCTCGGGCCGCCGCCCTCTTTGAGGCATCACGCGCTGCAGATGCAACGATTGACGCTAAGACTCTCGCCAACTGGGTAACTGGCGAGTATCTCCGGGCAGCAAACGAGGGGGCTGCGGAGCCAGACCCGGTGCAATTCGCCGCGCTCATTGGTGCCGTCTCGCGTAAGGAGATCAATGGCACCACAGGGAAAGAACTCTTCGCCGAACTGCTCGGGGGCAGCTTTGATGTGCGTGCCGCGATCGCCGAACGGGGCCTTGGACAGATCAGTGATGATGGTGCGCTCAAAGCGCTTGCAGCAGAGGTGCTCGCCGCGAATCCGCAGGCGCTCGCCGACTGGAAGGCGGGGAAGCAGCAGGCGATGGGCTTCTTGGTTGGCCAAGCAATGAAGGCGAGCAAGGGGCGTGGCGATGCGGCGCAACTTGGAGCCGTCTTCAAGACCCTGCTGGACACCTAAGTGCTCGACCTTGTTCGTCTCTTCGTGGGCGGCATTGGAATCGCCGGGTTTGTCTATCTCGCACTTCGCGTGCCACCGCTGTTGCGAGCGCGAACGGAATGGTCGAATCGTGTCGGTGCGGCGGCGCGCTATGAGTCCTGGCGCGGCACCCCGGGGAGCGGCCCTGACCTTGCTGATCGCCTTGAGGGGGAACTTATCGCCAATCGATTGCGTCGCTTGATCGGGGTGGGTGTCGCCTCGCTCGCAGGAATCCTGCTCGCCCTGCTGACCTAGCCCTCGTACGCCTCGTCCGGAAGGGGGAGGCTCCATGCCGTCGCGGCAGCTCCCGCCGCCTGCCCGGCAGCGACGGATTCGCCCAACGACGCGCCAGCCTGGTGCGCCATCAAGAACGATGCGATGAAGGCATCTCCACAGCCGATGGTGCTCCCTGTCACGGGTACCGCCACGGTGGGGTAGAACGTTTCTGCTTGGCTCTCGCCATCAAGTACCAGGACACCCTGTTCCCCAAGGGTAATGACGGCAGTCTTCTCGCCTTCAAATACGAAGCGTCGCACCTCTGCGAGCGAGGGATCCTCTCGGCTTCCAGGCCAGCCGATAAAGGCGAGATCGATGTGTGCCAGGGTCTCGCGAAATCGCTCTGGCGTGTAATGGCGAAACCCAAGGAAATCGGCACTCACCATCACATGTTCAAGGTGCCCAGACGACGAGAGGCGTTCCAGCTCATCAATTGCCCCCTCCACAAGGACGGTATGCCAATGGGTTGCGTTGGCAAGCGAGGCGAGCTCCTCCGGGGTGCTGTGCACGACCTCCCACACGCCCTCAATGTAGTTGTCCATCTGTGGTTGGCGATCTGCTCCGATACGGATGTCAATGGAGGAGCTCTCGCCGGGTGCAACGAGCGAGGCAGAGAGATGCGGAATCCGATTGCGCGTAAGAAACTCCACGAACAGCTCCTGATCATGTGAGCCGATTCGGGTCTGGAGGAGGAACTCTTTGCCGGCAGCGGCCCAGTGGTACGCCATGTTCAACACCCCTCCGCCTGGGAGGGTGCGGCCACTTTCAAGATAGCGATCGCGACTCGCGGTGCCGAAGAGGATGCTTGTCACAGCCCCGCTAGCGGCGCGGATCGGTCGTCGCCAGAGGCGAGGAACCGATCCAGGCGCACCTCTACAACTTTGCTCGACTGCCAGAACGCTTCAATTGAGAGGTGACCACACCCCTCTTCGTGATACCACTCGCGACGACCAGGGGTCGTAGTGATCAGTGCTGGATCGTGCGCGGGCACGACCGCTGGGTTGAGTAGGTAGCCAGGGGAGAGAGGATCGCGAATCTGCAGCAACCCGTCGCCGCGGAAGCCGCTGGCGCGCGGCGCGGTCACACGCTCACCCGTGCCGAGGTCGAGCAGCTCAACTGTCTCAACTGGCGTTGCGGTGACGGTTGGCCAGGCGGGATCGTCGACAAGTTCGGCAATAACGCGTCGCACGGAGATGTCCTGGTAGTGATTCATGGCGGTGTGTGGCTGCTCGTAGTCGTTGTCGTAGACGTTGGTCGGATTGTCGTCGTACACGTTGCCGCAAGCCTCCACCAAGAAGTTCACCAGCTCAGGCCGGTCGTGCAGATAGCGCCGATAGGCCTCTTCGTACTCAAGAATTGCGACCGACCGCGGAACGATCTTGCCTCGAACAACGTGGGAGATTCGCCAGCCATCTGCGCCGAAGCGCTCGGTGAGGAGCGCGTTCCAACGCGCCTTCTCCGCGCCAGAGAATCCAGGGAGCCCAACGGGGATCCAGACTCGTGACATTCGCTCTGCAGTCTCTGCAGGTAAGAGCGCTACCCAGTTGGCGGTCATGCGGAGGCTCGGGTGTTTGGGCCAGAGATGCCGAGACGCGGCATC
The DNA here is from genome assembly GCA_039804225.1 of Chloroflexota bacterium. Taxonomy (GTDB): domain Bacteria; phylum Chloroflexota; class Limnocylindria; order Limnocylindrales; family Limnocylindraceae; genus Limnocylindrus. The sequence continues at coordinate 604 of JBDLWN010000087.1, read as the reverse complement.
TCAATCGCGGGGCAACGATCTTGCACGAAGTGAATGCCAGCCTCGGCGGCGATCAGTCCCGCGGCGGGACTGATGATTCCAAGCTGGAGCCAGAGTCCGCGCGCACCAATCGCGACTGCCTCGCGAGCGACCTCCTCGCACTCCTCGGAGCGCCGGAAGACATCGACGAGATCGATCTGTTTGCCAGCTGGAAGCGAATCCGCAGCGGCACGGAGCGTCGGGAAGCAGTGGAGGCCGGCGACTCCGTCGCGCAGTGCCTCTGGCATGGGGTTGATCGGCAGGATCTGCCAACCGGCTGCTACCAGCGTGCGCAAGACACCATGGGAGGGGCGGTCCGGGCGGGGGGAGGCGCCAACGACCGCGATGATCCGGCTCTCGGTCAACATGCGTCGCATGAGCGCGTCCACTGCGGCAGGTTCAGGGGCGCCCCCTTCGGTGGCCGCTATGGCTGCCCGTAGTCGTGCGCGTTCCTGCTCATCCATGGGGGGATAGTACGCCGATCGCTAGACTGCCCCACGTGAGCGCCAAGCCTGACTTTACGCACCTCCACGTCCACAGCGAGTTCAGCCTGCTCGACGGCATGAGCAACCTGGAGGCCCTGATG
>JBDLWN010000086.1:0-3154 GCA_039804225.1 Chloroflexota bacterium | reverse complement strand
CGCGCACCAGCGCGCGCAATGTTGAAGGCGGTCGGGTTCACCGACGAGGACCTCGCCAAGCCGATCATCGGCGTTGCCACCACCTGGATCGAAACGATGCCGTGCAACCTGAATCAGCGTGAACTTGCCGAAGCGGTGAAGCGCGGCATTCGACGCGCGGGCGGAACGCCGATGGAATTCGGCACCATCTCCGTCTCCGATGGCGTCGCAATGGGCACTGAAGGGATGAAGGCCTCGCTCATCTCGCGCGAGATCATCGCCGACTCCATTGAGCTCGTCTCCATGGGGCACAGCTTCGACGGCATCGTCTGCCTCACTGGCTGCGATAAGACCAGCCCTGGCGCCGCTATGGCGCTCGGCCGACTGAACATTCCTGGGCTCGTCCTCTATAACGGCACGATTCTTCCAGGCTCCTATAAGGGGAAAGATGTGACGGTGCAGAGCGTCTTTGAGGCGGTCGGCTCGTATAACGCGGGGAAGATCACCGCTGAAGAGCTCTGGGACCTTGAGAACGCCGCCTGCCCAGGGGCGGGCGCCTGCGGTGGGCAGTTCACCGCCAACACGATGAGCATGGCGCTTGAGGTGCTTGGCCTCTCCCCCGCTGGCCTCAACGGCATCCCCGCCACCGACCCCGACAAGATCGCCGCCGCCGAGCGCTCCGGCGAGATCGCCGTGGAGCTGGTGCGCAAGAACTTGAAGCCGCGCGACATCGTCACTGGCAATGCTCTCGAGAATGCGATCCGCGCCGTCGGTGCCACCGCCGGCTCCACAAACGCGGTGCTCCATCTGCTCGCCATCGCGCGCGAGTTTGATCTGCCACTCGAGATCGAGGCCTTCGAGCGACTCGGTGAGTCGACGCCCGTGATCGGCAACTTGATCCCTGGCGGCTCGTACGCCGCACTCGATCTGTATAAGGCTGGTGGCATTGCGCTGGTGTTGCGCGAACTTGCCGCTGGCGGCCTGCTGCACCTGAACGAGCAGGGCGTTGATGGACGAACGATGGGCGAGATCGCCTCACAGGCGAACGAGCGCGCAGGGCAGGATGTGATTCGCCCGATCAACAACCCGATCAAAAAGACGGGCGGCCTCACCGTGCTACGCGGCAGCTTGGCACCCGAGGGTGCAATCGTGAAGCTCGCCGGACACGAGCGTCGACATCACAGTGGACCAGCGCGTGTCTTCGATTCTGAGGAGGCGGCCTTCGCAGCAATTCGCGCGAACGCGATCCTTGCGGGCGACGTCGTGGTGATCCGCTACGAAGGCCCCGTTGGTGGCCCAGGGATGCGCGAAATGCTCGCCGTGACCGCAGCACTCGTGGGTCAGGGGCTCGGCGACGAGGTCGCACTCATTACTGACGGCCGCTTCTCTGGCGCAACGCATGGATTCATGGTCGCCCACATCTCTCCAGAGGCGGCACTCGGTGGACCGATTGCCCTCGTGCAGGAGGGTGACACCGTCACCATTGATGTTGACTCGCATGAACTGCGCATTGAGGTCGCAGAGAGCGAGCTCGCCACCCGTCGCGCCGCCTGGCGCGCCCCCGCACCACACTACGCTGGCGGGGTCTGGGCGAAGTACGCTGCTCTCGTGAGTAGCGCGTCAGATGGCGCCATCACCACAGGGGTGCGCCTCGCCAAGGCGCTGAAAGGGTCAACCGACCGATGAGCGCAGCCAAGCGAGTTGATCCGAAAGACCCACGCGGTGGCCTCCGTGGCCTCGACGCACCGGCGATCCCTGGTGGTGACCGTCTCACTAAGGCCCAGAAGGCGAAGGCCGACGCCGATGAGCGCTTCGGTATGCGCGGCGTCAAGTTCATCGTCGGCGGACTGGTGGGCCTCACCATCGTTGCGCTGATCCTTCAGTTGATCCTCACCATCGCCGGAGCCGATGCGTGAGCGGAACGTCGCGCTTCACCGCGACCGCCGCTGATCACTTTCCAAAGGGGCTCCCCTCTGCTTCGGTAGATGGAGCACTCATGAAGCGCATCGGCGCTGAAGCGGGTGACGATCTGGTGCAGCTCATTCGCGCCGAGAGCGTGAACCCGCCGGGCAATGAAACCCGCGCCGCCAAAGTGGTGATTGATCTCCTCCGACGCGAAGGACTGGAGCCTGAGTTCTTTGAGCCGATCCCCGATCGCGGCAATGTGAGCGTACGACTGCGCGGCAGCGCATCGGCTGCCAATCCGAACCTTGACCCCCGTGACCCAAAGGATGGCGCGCTCCTCCTCTTCGCGCACCTTGATGTGGTCCCAGCAAATCAAGACGGCTGGACGGTGGACCCATTTGAGGGCGTCGTGAAGGATGGCTACATCTGGGGCCGCGGCGCTGTTGACATGAAGGGTGCACTCGCCGTGCAGATCGGCGTGATCCGCCTCCTCTGTGAGCGCGCTCGTGCCGCCGGGCTCAATCCGGCGAAGGATGTGATCCCTGGCTTGCGTCGCGACATCATCCTCACCGCCACCGCCGACGAAGAGACGGGCGGCCTCGACGGCATCGCCCTCGTTCTCAAGGATCGCAAGCACTGGCTTGACGCTGCCGTTGGCCTCACTGAAGCGGGTGGCATGACGATCACCGCCGCCGGTCGACGCATCTACCCTCTGCAGGTTGCCGAGAAGGGCTTCGCCCGCTTCGCCATCACCGTCAGCGGCCGCTGGGGACACGCCTCCATGCCCGACAGCGATAACGCCCTCCTGCGCGCCGCCCAGGTAGTGGAGCGTGTCTCGGTGCCAGGCCCCGTGCAGATCGTGCCCGAGAGCGAGGCCCTTCTTGCCGCCCTCCGTGCCGCCCTCCCAGCTGGGGCCCTCGGTCGCCTAGAGCGCCTCCTTAGCGAGCAGACCTTTGACGATGCAAAGGAGCTAAACAGCGAGGCGGCGGCTGCAGGGTGTGCCCCTGAGCTCCTCCGCGCACTGCGCGCCGTGCTGCGCGATACCTTCGCCCCAACGATCCTGACGTCAGGGATTCGCTCCAATGTGTTGCCAGGTTCCGCAACCCTCACCGTAGATAGCCGCATCCTGCCGGGGACAACGCGCGAGGCCGCCGAGCGCAACATGCTCGACCGCATCGGTGCTGATCTTGCGCCGTTCGTAAAGCTTGACCTCATCGAATACGGTGGCGCAGTGAGCAACCCGATGGATCACGAGATTCTCGGTATTGCG
>JBDLWN010000085.1:0-10936 GCA_039804225.1 Chloroflexota bacterium | reverse complement strand
CGCTGCCCCGGAGCCGGTGCCACCACCCATGCCAGCGGTGACAAAAACGAGGTCAGAGCCTTCGAGTGCGGCGCGGAGATTTTCGATGTCTTCCTGTGCGGCGCGCTCGCCTACCGCTGAGTCGCCGCCAGCCCCAAGGCCACGTGAGATACCGTCACCAATGCGGATGCGTGTTGGGGCGTGGGACTTCACCAGCGCTTGAGCATCGGTGTTCACGGCAATGAATTCCACGCCGAGGAGCTCGGCACGGATCATGCGATTAACGGCGTTGGATCCGGCGCCGCCGACACCGACGACGCGAATGAGCGCGAAATTCTCGGTCTGCGCTGCCATCGACTCCATGCCCTCCGGACCTGTTCCCCCGACTCTGCGCCGCCCGGGGCTATCCCCGTTTAGACGACGCCCTCCCGCCGATCCCGCGAAGTGTAGCAGCGCCCCGCCCGCTGTTCGCGGCCAGTTGGGTTACCCCCGAATGCGTCCGAGGAGGCTGCGTGCACCACCGATGATGCGACCACCGATACCTGCAGCTGGCTCTTCGGCGATCCCCGCCTCGTCGAGCCCGCGGGCGACCCACGAGAAGAGGCCGAGCACGGCTGCCTGTCCTGGCCCGCGGAACTCATCGAGGATGCCCAGCAGAGGGCCGGTCGGTGATGCGACACGCACAGGCGCCTTCAGGATCTCGCGGCCTAGCGCTTCGACACCCTCGAGTTGCGAGCCGCCGCCCGTGAGCACGATGCCTGCGCTGGTCACCTCGGGGCCTGCGTTGGCGACGACCCCAGCGATCAGCTCAAAGATCTCACTCATGCGCGGTTCAATGATGCGAGCGAGTTCGAGGCGGCTGATGCGGCGACCAGCTGGCTCGTCGGGAACGTTGTACTGCTCGGCGTCACTCGCGGTGCGTGGGTCGCAGGTGCCATAAGAGAGTTTGAGCTCTTCGGCGGCGAGGAGGCTCGTCTTGAGCCCAATCGCCACGTCACGCGTGATGAAGGCACCACCGATTGGGAGAACCGTCGTGTATACGACGGCGTTCTGATGGAAGATCGCGATGTCGCAGGTCTCTGCGCCAATGTCGACGAGCACTGTTCCAAGGTCACGTTCAGTTTCGGTGAGTGTCAGCTCTGCGGCGGCGAGTGAGGCTGGTACGTAGTCGTCGACGGCAATGCCGGCGGCCTGCACGCACTTCTCGAGATTCTGAACAGCGGTACTGCCCGCGGTGATGAGGTGAGAGCGTGCCTCAAGTCGGTAGGCGATCATGCCGCGTGGCTGCTGAATCCCCTCTTGGCCGTCCACGATGTAGGAGGATGGAAGCACATGGAGCAGCATGCGCGAGTTCGGTACCTCGATGGCACGGCAGACCTCAAGGACGCGGTCAACATCGTCATCGCGAATCTCGCGGTCGGGGTTGGCGACTGCTACCTGGCCGCTCGTATTCTTACCTTCGACGTGGCTACCAGAGATGGTGATGGTGGCGTGCTCAATGTGATAGCCGGAGAGGCGCTCTGCAGCGTCAACGGCTGCACGAATTGCCGCCCCCGTCTTCTCGATGTCGGTAACCACTCCCTTGCGCATCCCTTGGTTCGGGTAGGTCCCCTTACCGATCACGCTGATGGAGCCGTTATCGCCACCGATGTGCGCGATAGCACATGAAACCTTTGAGGTTCCGATATCAATCGCGGCGATTGTTGTGTAGCGCTCTTCTGCCATTTAGTACTTCCCTCCACACTGTGCGCGCATCTCGCGCATCATACCCCTGCTCACCCGAACGCCAATCCCAATCTGCACCGTCACGGACTCACCGTGGGGGCTGAAGGGCTTGGCGATGGATCAGAGGGGGCTGGGCTCGTGCCCGGGCTTGGGTTGGGGCTCACGGCAGGTGGTGGCGGTCGTACCCCCTTCGCCGTGTAGGTGCCAGCCTGGTCGTCGGCGAGGATCACCCAGCCGATACGGGTCTCTCGCTCCGCGAGCAGGCTTCGGAGTAGTCGAACCTGGCCCGGAATCATGCTGGTTGGGCGGATGGTTGCAGAGTAGATGCCGAAGACGGCGTTCCATTCAATTGACGGTCCGATCGCCTCCACGACGAAGCCGAAGTCACTGAGGAGGCGGAGGGTCAGACTTGTGGCGCTGGTGCCGAGGTCTTCTGTGCTCAAGGAGGCGAGGCGTGTCGCCACGTCAAGCTCTGTCGGCGTCAACCGCTTGTCGGTCAGGAGCGGGCTTGGCATGCGATCGTCAAAGAGCAGAGGGGCCGCCCCGAACTGGGTCGCCGCTGTTGACGCAAGGTTGAGTGTGGCGGTGTCGCCGAGCAGTTCACCGCTCTCAGTCACGGCGTAGACCCGATCGCCAATCTGCCAGCGCAACAGAAGCGTCTTCTCGCGCACCCGAATCTGGATTCCATCTGGCAGCCCAGCGCTCACCCGCACGGTGGCCACCAGCGGAAGTGCCGCCACCGCCTCCTCTGCGGCACGAAGGTTGACCCCAAGCAGGCTGCTGCCAATTGGGATGTTGGCGGCCGCAATCACCGCCTCGGGATCGAGGAGAAGGGTGCCGACCACTGAGACCTCTCCAACTGTCGTGAAGTTGGCGCGCGCCGCCACCGGAGGCAAGATTAATGCGCCAAGTAGGAGAACGACGAGCGCCGAACGGCGGAGACGAGCAGCGACTCCAGGAGTGAGCCCGGTACCGCGCTCCGTCGGCGCTCCTGAGTGTTCGTTCGGGCGCCGATGCGTTGCCCCAACGACTGGCGTGACTCCGGCACGACGTCGACTCCCGCCAAGACCGGGGCGCACGCCGAGCGGCGCCTCACCCGGGGCAAACGGTCGGGCGCCCGCGCCGCGATGCACCCCTCGACCCCCAGCTACCGGTTTGCGATCACTCATTGGGCGCTCCGCGGTGCAGGCCGAGCCGCCGCAGCAGCGACTAGTTCTACACACAACTCGGCGAAGCTCAATCCGCCAGCCATCACGAGTGCAGGGAAGAGTGAGATCGGCGTGAAGCCGGGGAAGGTATTCACCTCTGAGAGATACCAGCGACCCGCACGGTCACCACTCCGCGCCATCAAAAAATCCATACGTGAGAGCCCACGACTTCCGGCAGCATTGAAGAGTGCAATGGCGACGGCGCGGATCTCATCAGCGAGATCGGCAGGCAGGTCACTCGACGTTGTGGTGCGCGAAACCCCTGGCGCGTATTTGGCATCGTAATCGTAGAACTCGCGACCAGGGAACACTTCGCCAGGGCCGAACGCCTCCACAGTGCCGCCTGAACGCTCTAGTACTGCAACCTCTAGTTCGCGAGCGCGCTCGAGGTACGGCTCGAGCATTGCGCGGTCGCCGAAGCGCAGCGCCTCTTCGACGGCATCTGCCCACGCGCCTGACGTGTGCGCAATCAACATGCCGATTGAGGAGCCATGTGCGGCAGGCTTGCCGATCAGCGCTCCAGTTGCCGTGTGCTTGTGTGCAAATGTCGCGATCGATCCGAGCACGCGCTCCCGGTCACGTGACCACTCCTCCTGCGTCACAACAAACTCCGGAAGTGTCGCTACTCCATGTTCGCGTGCGAGTGCCTTGAAGCCTGGCTTGTCCATGCCGAGGGCTGCAACTGCAGGAGTATCACCAACGTAGTTCAGCCCAGCTGCCGCGGCGGCTGCGGCGATCGTTCCGTCTTCGTCGCCAGGGCCGTGCAGTGCGGGGATCACGATCGTTGCTGGGGCTGATGCGGCAACGCTGCGGAGATACGCGTCGAGCGCCATCGGTGCTGTGCCTAGGAGCACAGGCGCGGTGAGGTCCGTGTAGGCACCGCCAGGGAGATCGCCGCGGCGGTGTGTCGCTGGCAGCTGACGGAGCGAGCCATCCCGTGCGATGTGCGCCTGGGTTACGTGCAGCCCTGCATCGAGTAGCGCGGCGGCAATCGCGGTGCCAGAGATCACGGAGACGTCTGACTCCGCGCTTCGACCACCGAAGAGGACCAGTACTGGAGGGAGAAGTTTCTGCTCGCTCACGCAGCGAACTCCCCAATGAAGGCGATCTCTGTCGCGAGAGTGATTCCGCGCTGCGCCTCGACCGCATCGCGGCAGGCGTCATGGAGCGCGCGAATGTCCGCTGCAGTTGCTCCCCCACGATTCAGGATCCAGTTGGCATGCATCTCAGCGACCTCCGCACCGCCGATGCGCACCCCCTTCATCCCCACCGCCTCAATGAGTGCGCCAGCGCTCAGCTCTCCTGGAGGATTACGGAAGACGCTGCCAGCACTCGGAATACCGAGTGGCTGATGCTCGCGACGCCAGCGGCGAATCTCCTCAAGCTGTGACTTAATCTCTGCTGGCTCCCCTGGCGCCAACTTGACCGTTGCCCCAAGGATCACCTCGCTCTCCCCTTCAGGGCGCTTGAATCGCGACTCGCGGTAGCTGAACGCCGCCTCAGCAACAGGGATCTCAATCTCTGCCCCGTCGGCGAGAAGGAGTGTGACGGAGGTGGTGATCGCGGCCATCTCGCCGCCGTGCGCTCCAGCGTTGGCCCAGATCGCACCGCCGATGTTCCCCGGAATAGCAAGGGCGAACTCCAGCCCAGTAAGTCCGGCCTCGGCGGCGATCGTTGATGCCTTCGCCATGGGGACGCCCGAATCAAAAGAGATCGTTCCCACCGCCTGATTCACCTCGTATCCTGCGCTGCGATTGAGCGCCACGATGCCGCGAATGCCGTCGTCGCCGACGACCACATTGCTGCCACGCCCAAGAATACGCAGTGGCCAGCCGCGTGCGGCTGCAAGGCGAACGAGTCCGCGCAGGGCGAAGCGATCGCGAATGGTGACGAGGAGATCAGCGGGTCCACCGACGCGCATCGTGGTGTGCTCGGCAAGCGGCTCGTTCCGCAGCACCTTCAGGCTGAGTCGGCGCTCCAACTCACGTGCCGCGACCTCAGCATCGGCCCACGGGCGGTTGATCTGCACGTCGCTCATGCCCGGCCGCCAAGTTGCAGCAGCGTGCGGGCGATGACCGCGGCGGCATCAGGGTGAGCCAGCATCGTTGCGGCACGCGCCGCTACGGCACGCTGTGCTGGCGTTGCATAGGTTGCTACTGCTGCGAGGAGGCGCTCTGGAGTGAGCTCTTCATCGCTAATCAGGGTGGCGGCTCCCGCAGCGGCTGCAGCCTCTGCATTCGCGCGCTGATGACCGCCTGCAAACGGATACGGCACGATGATGGCGGGGAGCCCTGCAGCGGCAGCCTCGGCGATTGTTGACGCACCGGCGCGTCCGAGTATCAGATCAGCGGAGACGAGCGCCGCCTCCATTGCTCCACCACCAAGGAAGGCAACCGGCTCGTAGCGGTGCTGAAGCTCCACAGGGAGGGCTGCTCGTCGACGCTCCGCCTCGGGTAGGCCTTCCATCACCACATGCACGACGCGCCACCCTGTCAGTAGCGTTGCGAGCGCGCCGTCGAGTGCCGTCTCAAATCGACGGACCCGCTGTGAGCCGCCAAAAACCAAGAGGAGCTGATCGCCCTCGGTTAGGCCGCGTGCCGTGCGCGCGGTTGTGCGATCGACGGTTAGCTCGCGCACTGGCGTGCCCGTCACGGTCGTCTTCGTACCGCGCCACGGCGCGCGCTCCGCTGTTTGCCGCCATGCGACCGCGCGATGGGAGGCAAGCGGCGCAACGAGGGTGTTCGATCGACCCGCCTGTACGTTCCCCTCCCAGAGGAGGCTCGGCGTCCGCGTCAGCCACGCGGCGATCAGCGTGGGAATGGCGATGTATCCACCCGTGGAGAAGATCACGTCGGGTCGAATGCGACGAATCACGCGAATCGCTTGCGGGATCGACCAGAGGAGCTTGGCGGCATCACGGGCCGTTGCAAGTACGCCAGCGCCGCTCGGTCGCAGGCTTGGAGCGGCGAGAAGCGTCAACGGATATCCCGCCTCAGTGACAAGGCGTGACTCAACTCCACGTGCGCCGCCGAGCCAACTGATCTCAGCGTCGATATGGAGTTGGCGAACCGTACGAGCCACGGCGAACGCTGGGAAGAGATGTCCCCCCGTTCCGCCACCCGCGATTAGCACGCGCATCGCTACCTCCTACCTGACTTGGATCCATCGTCTCACGCGACACCGAGAGGAGCAGACCAATGGCCGCCATCAACACAATGAGTGATGACCCGCCCTGAGAGACCAGCGGGAGCGGCACGCCGGTGACAGGCATCAGGGCGAGGACGACGGCGATGTTTACGAATGCCTGTCCGAAGATCCATACCACCACTCCGGTTGCGATCAGTGCGCCGTAGGTGTCCGGAGCACGCCGCGCCGTTCGGAGACCGCGGAGGGCGATCGCCAAGAAGGCGGCGATCACAATTAGCATGCCGAAGAGGCCCGCCTCCTCGCCAATCACCGCAAAGATGTAGTCGTTCCATGCATAGGGAACGTTGATTCCGCCGAGCTGCTGAGAAGAGCCGAGACCCGCGCCGAACGGCCCGCCGACCGCCATCGCGATCAGACCTTGCAGCGTCTGGTAGGTCGAGCCGGTTGGATCCGAGAACGGGTCGCTAAACCCACCGAGGCGGGCGGCCTGGTACTCGTTGAAGAAGATCAGCGCGATGGCGACCGCAGCTGCGCCAGCCCCTGGTACCAGCACCCAACGCAGGGGGACGCCGGCAACAAACAAGAGTGAGAAGCCGATCAGGCCAACGATCGACGAGGTACCAAGGTCGGGCTCAATAAGCACGAGGCCAACAGAGAGGACGATCGCCAAGAGCGGTGTAACCATCGATTCAAATGTCTTGCCAATCTCACTCCCTCGCCGTGCGAGGAAATCTGCCAAGAAGAGCACTAGTGCAAACTTTGCCGCCTCGGCGGCGTGGATGCTAATCGGTCCAACGGAGAGTGCGCGGCGAAGTCCAGCCTCTGTGGGCATCCCTGGAATCAGCACAACAATGAGGAGTGCGATCGCGGCGATCATCACAATCGGCGCAAAGGGACGCCAACGGCGGTAATCGGTGACGGAGAAGATATACATCAACGTAAATCCGATGATCGCGTAGGTGAGTTGCTTGACACCTGGTTCGTAGGCGTCGTTGTTCTTCAACAAACTGTTCATCGCAGACGAGGAGAAGACCATCAGCACACCGATCCCAACCAGCACTACGGCTGGGAAGAGGATCGCCTTATCTTCGCCAGGTCGCTCAATTCGTAGCGCGCTCGCAATCCGTTGGCGAGCTGATGCGCCTCGCCGCTGCGCACCCCCGCTCGCTGGTCGAGCTCCAGGCGTGCGGGTGGCGCCTGGCTGGCGCACAAGTCGGCTCATCGCTTCGCCTCTGCGCGCGTCAGCACGGCGGCGCGGAACGCCTCACCCCGTGCGCCAAATGGGTTGTTGTACATATCAAAGCTGGAGCCGATCGGGCTGAGTAGCAGAGTTGCACGAATTCCATCTGAGCTCGCAGCGCCAATTTCTTGCGCCACGCTTGTTCCTACCTCAACTGCGCTCTCCACACTCGTCGCCCGCTCAATGCGCGTCAGCCCTGCGGAGCGGAATAGGGCCTCAAGTTCATCGGCCAGCTCTCCCATCACTACGGCTGCAGAACATCGCTCAGCGACAATCGGCGCGAGGTCGACAAGGTCGAGGCCCTTGCTTCGACCACCGGCAATGAGTACGAGTGGCTTTGGAAATGATCGGACCGCAGCGGCAACGGCATCGGGCTGCGTCGCTTGCGAATCGTTGACGTAGCGAATCCCGTCAATTACGGCGACGGTCTCTAGCCGATGTGGGATCCCATTGAACGAACTCACTGCGCTTCGAATCGCGTCTGGAGCTACACCCGCGATTAGTGCCACGCTTACTGCGGCAAGCACATTACTCACGCTGTGTTCTCCTGGGAGTGCGATCTCGCCGACCGGCATGATGCGTCCGCTGGGCCCTGTCGCAGCGGCGCCGCCGCCAAATCGTGGAGCACGAAGAACGCCCGCGGCAACGATCCAACCATCAAGGATGCCGACTCCGCCAGGGATTGGGCTGCTCAGTCGATACCCCACAGTCTCAACGCGTCCGATTCCCGCATACGCGGCAACCACTGGATCGTCAAGATTTACCACCATCACCCCATCGTCAGCAATGCGGTCGGCAAGGAGACGCTTGATGCTGCGGTAGGCACCGACGGTGCCATGTCGATCAAGGTGATCCACGGTTACGTTGGTAAACACGCCAACATCAACGGCTGAGTGGAGCGATGGGAGCTGCAGCTCTGATAGTTCGATGACGACGCGTGTTGCGGCAGGGAGCGTTGCTGCGCGCCCGATCAGTGGCTTGCCGTTGTTGCCGCCAAGCTCCACTGGGGCTGATGGGTCGCGCGCCAGAATCGTCGCGATGAGGTTGCACGTTGTGCTCTTCCCCTTCGTCCCCGTTACCCCAACTCGCCAACGGCTCCCCAAGAGGCGGAGTGCCCACTCTGGCTCGCTGATCAGGACTGCACCGCGGGTGTTCCTCTCCCCATCGAGAGGGATCGCCCGAGCGGCATAGGCGCGAAGGTCGCGCTCAATACCGGGGCGTACCGTTGGAAATCCCAGCGTCACCGCGGGGCTGTGTACAACAAGATCCGCCATAGCGAGCAGTGGCGCGAGGTTCTCTGCATCGCCGAACGAGGTTCGAATTGCACCGCCACCAAACGCCTCCGCAGCACCGACCACACGATCGATGCTGTCCGTGTCGTGCACTGTGACGCTCGCACCCGCCGCAGCGGCGAAGGCGGCCGTTGCCTGACCGGTACGTCCCCCACCAAGGATTAGAACATTGCGCCCGCGCAGGCTCCCCGCCGCAATCGCTGGCGCATCGAGCTCCTCTAAGGTGAGGCCGGTGCCGCTCACCCTTGCCCTCGTGTTGCCAAGAAGGTGACGATGCCGAGGATGCCGCCGATCGCGCCGATAACCCAGAAGCGGAAGGTGATTTGCGTCTCTGCCCAGCCGATTCGTTCGAAGTGGTGATGGATCGGCGTAAACAGGAAGATTCGTTTTCCGGTGAGCTTAACGCTCGCGACCTGCAGGATGACCGAGCCAGTCTCAACCACAAAGATGATGCCGATCAGCGGGAGCAGCAGGACATGGCCCGTGACCAGCCCCGTCACAGCGAGTGCGGCGCCAAATCCGAGTGCGCCAGCATCTCCAATAATCACGCTCGCCGGGTGCACATTGAACCAGAGGAATCCAACGAGTGCACCGGCAATCAGCGCGCAGACAATTGCAAGGTTCACCTGCCCAGGCGCGTTGAGTAGTGCGATGATCATGTAGCTGATCCAGGCGAAGGTCATCGTGCCCCCCGAGAGTCCGTCAAGGCCATCGGTGAGGTTGACTCCGTTGCTCGTCGCCACAATGGCAAGCACGGCGACAACGATCCAGAGAATTGGTGCGATTGGCACCTCCCCAACGAAGGGCACAACAAGCGAGTTAAAGGCAAAGTGCTGCTGCAGATAGATCGCCGAAATGATTGCCACCCCGGTCTGCCAGAGCAGCTTCTGTCGTGCTGAGATGCCGACCCCGGTACGTGCATTCAGCCAGTCATCAAACGCACCGAGGAGGGTAACTCCGAGCAGCGCAAGAAGAACGGCATACGTGGATGCGTCCACAGCATCAAGGAGAAGGGCGAGAAGAATCACAATCACCATCAACAGGAGTCCGCCCATAGTCGGTGTCCCCTCTTTGACGATGTGCCAATCAGGTCCAAACTCGCGGCGAACGCGCTTGCCGAATCCCGCGTACTTCAAGAGGCGCAGATAGGCCGGCATCAAGACAAAGACACAAACAAATGAAAGAACGAGCGCCTGCACGATGACAATCACTTCGCCTCCTCACTCCAACGGGCGGCAAGCCCATCAACGAGTCGATCCAGCGCTACTGAGCGCGACGCCTTGACGAGGATGGTGTCGCCTGGTGAAGCCATATCACCTAGGAGCCCAACCGCGGAAGCGATTCCGGCTGCGTCACTGCTGAGGCGCATGATCTTCTCAATCGGCATACCGCCAGCCCGTGCCCCCTCGGCGATGCCGTCGGCCTCTGCGCCAAAGACAATGAGCAGTTCGAGGCCGCTTGCTGCGGCAGCGTGTCCGACGGCGCTGTGAGCGTCGGCGGCGTACGCCCCCAGCTCTCCCATCGCACCAAGTGCGGCGAAGCGATGTGGTCGGCAGGCCGCAAGAGTTGTGAGTGCCGCGGACATGCTGGAAGGCGCAGCGTTGTATGCATCGTCAATCACGCGCATGCCAGACATCATGCGCACCGTGGCGCGTCCTGACGGCAGCTGCACAGCGGCGAGCCGCGCCGCTGCCTCATTCGGTGCGATGCCGCATCGATCAGCCACGGCGACGGCGAGCGCCGCCGCCTTGGCGAAATGCAGCCCAAAGAGCGGCAGGTCAACACGCACAGTCTCCGCGCGGATTTGCATAGTAACGAACGTGTGGCCCGAAGACTCATCGAGTGCTGCGTCAACGATGCGCACATCGGCTGTGGCGGCATGACCAGCCGTCAGGCTTCGCGCCGGCGTCCGCGCAGCAAGACGAGCCACACGGGGGTCGTCGGCCGCGAGGAGTGCCCAACCATCGGTGGGTAGTGCCTCAACAAGTTCACCCTTGCCGCGCTCAATGGCATCAAGGTCCCCTGCTCGCTCGGCGTGTACGGCATCAATAGCGGTAACGACACCGATGCGTGGGCGCGCCAGGGCACAGAGCGCCCGAATGTCGCCCTCGACATACATCCCCATTTCGGCGACGTATCGCACCGTTCCATCGGGGAGGTTGAGGAGCGACATCGGTAGTCCGATCTCGTTGTTGGCATTCCCAGGGGTGGCGGCGCAGCCGGCGGCCTCACCCCCAAGGGCGGCGGCGATCAGCTGCTTCGTGGTGGTCTTCCCCACCGACCCGGTGACACCAATCACCTCAAGCGCAAATCGGTTGCGCCACTCAGCTGCGGCACGGCTGAGG
>JBDLWN010000084.1:0-27165 GCA_039804225.1 Chloroflexota bacterium | reverse complement strand
CGCGCTCGTACTCCTGTGACCACACAAAACCGTCGCGCGCCGATTCAACACGGAGCTTGATGCTGAGTGCGTTGACAACAGAGACGCCGACGCCGTGAAATCCGCCAGACACTTTGTATCCGCCGCCGCCGAACTTTCCGCCCGCGTGCAACACCGTGTGCACTACCTCAAGCGCATCTTTACCGGTAGCGTGCTTTCCAACTGGAACACCGCGACCATCGTCGGCAACCGTGATGGAATTATCTTTATTGATGCGCACCACAATGCGCGTTGCATGTCCGGCCATCGCTTCGTCGACGGAGTTGTCGACGACTTCGTATACAAGGTGATGCAGACCGCGCTCATCCGTAGAGCCGATGTACATGCCGGGGCGCTTGCGAACGGCTTCAAGTCCTTCAAGAACTTGAATGCTGGATGCGCCGTAGTCGCCGGAAGCCTTCTTCGCGCGGCTACCCGTTGCGGCTGCAACGCTCTTCTTTTCGGTCACTCACTCACTCCCTTGATCTGCTCTACGAGCCGATGCAGTTCTTCGTTTGAGTAGTAATCGATCACGATCTGTCCGCCCTTACCAGCAGGCTTCACGCGCACCGGAGTGCCGAGACGCCCTTCAAGATCGCGCTGCAGTACAGCGAGCTCTTCACTTGGCAGTGCGCCAGGCTTTCGTTTCGTCGTGATTGTACCGCGCGCAGCACCGCGAACCGTTGACGCGGCCGCCTCTGCGCCGCGCACTGTCACTGCATCGCGCACAAAGGTGCGCGCAAGCCACGCCTGCTCTGATTCTGGAAGGCCAACGAGCGCGCGCGCGTGCCCTTCGCTGAGTCGCCCTGCAGCAACTTCGCTTTGTACATCAGCAGAGAGATCAAGCAGTCGCAGCGTGTTTGCGATGGTGGTGCGCGCTTTGCCAGCGATGACGGCAATCTGCTCCTGCGTCAAACCAAACTCATCGGCGAGACGCCGGTAGGCGTGCGCCGTTTCAATTGGCGACAGGTCGCTCCGCTGAACGTTTTCAATGAGCGCAAGCTCAAGGCGTGATTGATTGCCAACAACACGCACGACGGCGGGAATCGTGCTCTTCCCTGCGAGTTTTGAGGCACGGAAGCGGCGCTCACCTGCAATGAGTGTGTATCCGTTCGGCCCCTCCTCTACGACGACGGGCTGCAGCACGCCATGCTCACGGATGCTTTCGGCGAGTTGTGCCAACTCAGCGGTCGAGAACTCCGTGCGCGGTTGGTATGGGTTCGGTTTGATCTTGCTGAGCGGAATCTCCAATGCGCCCGCACGTGTAGCACCCACGGCACTCGCCGCCTCTGGGATCAGCGCACCAAGCCCTCGTCCGAGCCCCGTGGTCTTCTTCGCCATGCTCCCCCCTTATTACTAGCTGGCGCCTACAGGAGTTCCGTTGAACACCCGGGCATCGAATTCCGCTGCTGCCTGTGCGTACGATTCAGCACCCGAGGTGCCTGGTGCATAGCTTCGGATCGCAATTCCGTGGCTAGGCGCCTCCGCCAAGCGTACCGAACGCGGCACGCGGGCCCTGTAAACCAACTCACCAAAGTGACTCTCCACCTCACGCACCACGTCACTACCAAGTTTCGTGCGGGGGTCGAGCATGGTCAAGAGGAGGCCGTTCACCTGAAGGGCGGGATTAAGGCGCTCACGCACGAGGCGGATCGTGGCCATGAGCTGCGAGAGCCCCTCGAGGGCGTAGTACTCGCACTGCACGGGCACAAGCACCCCATCAGCGATTGCGAGGGCGCTGACCGTTACCAGGCCCAGCGACGGCGGGGTGTCAACTAGGATTACCTCGGCGTCCCCAGCCTGCCTCAGTCCCGCTGCAAGCTGGCGCTCGCCGCTCTCATCACCCGTTGCGAGTTCTACATCGATCCCCGCGAGGTCAGCAGAGCCAGGGATAAGCATGAGGTTCGGAATCGAGGTCGGCTGAGCGAGCTCTACGGCGGGGCGACGCCCCACGAGAAGTTCGTAGGCGGTCGGCGCTCCCTCTGGCAAGGTGAACCCGAGACCGCTGGTGAGGTTTCGCTGGGGATCAAGGTCAACCACGAGCACGCGACGCCCAGAGTGGGCGAGCTCGGCAGCGAGATTCAGCACGGTGGTGGTCTTGCCGACCCCACCCTTCTGGTTCGCACACACGATGATTGGCGCGTGGGATCCGGCAGGGTGCTGGGTGGTGGTATTCACGCTCTCATCGTAGCAGGAGGGGGCTACGGAGGGGTTTCGGGGGCCATGTTTCACGTGGAACACCAGGGTCCTGGCGAGGGGGTGCGCCAAGGGGGCTGCGGGGGTATCCTGAAGGTATGACCAAGCGCATCGGTTACGTGCTCGGAATCGTGCTGGCCGCCCTGATCCAGGCGCGACTGCTACCCGAGCTTGGGCTGGAGCGTGCGATCAACCTACCCGCCATACTACTGATTGTTACAGCCTCAGCGGAACGGCGTAGCCTAGCGCTGGTAGCCGCCACTGTGGCCGGCTTGACCATCGATACGGTGCTACTGCGACCACTCGGCCAAACTAGCCTTGCGATGATCGCCGGCGTGCTGGCTGCGAGCCAGGTCCGAGGAGCTGGGGATGCCCTATTGCCCAAGCGCGTTGTAGCGCTCCTCTTCGGCCTCGTAGCGAGCAGCTTCACGATCCTCCTGCTGAGCAGCGGCGGGGCCAATCGGATCGGGGAAATCGCGTTCGCGCTTGTGGTGAACCTATTGGTCGGCGGCGCTCTGGCGGCGTTCGGGCAGCGTCGACGTAGGGGCTACCAGTTCAACCAAACGCTCCGCGGATAGCACAAGAACATGACAACCCCTCAGGTTTATCCAGGCGGCGGCGGGCCAAGCGAACGAGAGGTTCGTCGACGTCGCCCCCTACGATTTTTTGCCGCCGCACTCATTGTTCTTTTCACGTTCAGTGGGCTTGGTGGGCGCTTACTACTCGTTCAACTTGGCGCGACAACAGCGTCAGGTACAACAACTGCAGTGGCGCGCGGCAACCGCATCGTTGAAG
This sequence comes from Chloroflexota bacterium, assembly GCA_039804225.1. Taxonomy (GTDB): domain Bacteria; phylum Chloroflexota; class Limnocylindria; order Limnocylindrales; family Limnocylindraceae; genus Limnocylindrus. The sequence goes on along the minus strand of JBDLWN010000084.1, from coordinate 24,156 downwards.
AGATCATCACGCCAGCGCGAGGTCTAGTGATGGATCGTAGCGGACGCGTGCTTGCAAAAAACATTGCTGTGTATGCAGTGCAGATACGACCTGGAGATCTTTCACTCACCATTCGCGCACAGGTGGTGAAAACACTTGGAGAGATCCTCAATATGGATCCGGTGCGAATCATCACGCTGCTCGACCGCAGCACCGGATCGTTATGGGAACCGATTCGTATTGCGAACAACGTGAACGAGCGCGCAGCCCGGTTGATCAGCGAAGAGGCGGCGAGTTTGCCCGGTGTTGAGACAATCATTGAATCCCGACGCGTCTATCCGTACGGAACCCTCATCAGCCACATTGTCGGGTACGTCGGCCGAATTGATAGTGTTGAGGCAAGCACACTTGCACCAGCCGGATACACCGTCGTTGATTTCATTGGGCGAGCAGGCGTAGAGGCGAGCTATGAAGAGGTTTTGCGCGGAACGCCAGGAATTCGCCAAGTTGAGGTTGATGCAAAGGGTCGACTTGTACGCATCCTGGGCGTGACGAAGCCACCAGTTAATGGAGCGTCGCTAACCCTCACCATTGACATTGAGGCACAGCAACGCGCAACAACTGCACTGGAGTGGGGTCTCAAAAGTGCGGGCACACAAGAGGGCGTGGTCGCGTCAATGAATCCGCAGAATGGTGAGATCATCGCGATGGCGTCGCTCCCCACCTACGACAACAACGATTTCTCTGCAGGGATCAGCAACGCGAAGTATCAGAAATATCTCACGAATAAGTACTCACCACTGTTGAACCACGCCGTCGGTTCGCACTTCGCCCCAGGGAGCACGTACAAGCTCGTCACCTTCTCCTGTGCGTTGGACCTCAATCTGGCTTCGCCGTCAACGCGATTCCAATCGACGGCATTTCTCGAAGTAGACGGTGAGAGGTTCTATGAGTGGAATCGTGCGGGATTCGGCCGCACCCTAACGCCATCAGATGCGTATTCGTGGAGCTCCAATGTTGTGACGTTCCAACTCGCACGACTCATCAAGATTGATCGACTCGCAACATGTGGTCGCCAGTGGGGCTTCGGTGCACCATCCGGCATTGATCTGCCAAGCGAGATCTCAGGCCTTGTCCCCGACCAAACATGGGCGCGATCCACCATTAATCGCGGACTCTACAACGCTGAGGTCTTGCAATCAGCACAAGGCCAAGGGTATGACTTGGTGACACCGATCCAAGTGCTCAACTCGTTTTCTGCACTTGCAAACAGTGGAACGCTGTGGCGGCCGCACGTCGTGCTGCACATCACACATGCAGATGGCAGCATCACGCCAATTACACCGGTGGTGAACGGCGAGGTAGGAATGAAGGAGTCAACCTATCGGGAGATGCGTCTTGCGGGGCGCAAGATGGCGCTGAATCCTGGGCCATCGCAAGGGATCTCGCGTATGCCACTCTTTGTATCGGCAAAGAGCGGTACTGCGGAGTACGGCGTGCGTGACTATCTTGGCCGATTGCCGTATCACAACTGGATGGGCGGATTTGTCGCTCCCACGAACGATTGGTCGAACGACGATTCCGAATTTGCCTATGTCGTCTTCATGCATGGAACTAACACGGCGGGGAATGCCGCGAAAGAGGTGACGAAGTACTACCTGCAGCTGCAGTTTGATTTGAAGCGTGACTATCGCACCCCGGCACTCCTGGCGCGGGGGAACTTCTTCGGTGAATAGGCTCGACTCACCGCTCGGCTCAGCCCTTCGTCGAGTGGACTGGATCGCTGTCGCGGCGGTCGCCCTCCTCGCGCTCACTGGAGTCGGCATGGCCTGGCTCAACGCACGGAGCTATGGCCAAGAGTTGCTCACCCCGAGCTCACTCTTTGTGCGTTCGTTGACCTGGGTGGCGCTCTCCACGTCTGTCTACGCCGTCACAACACTTGTGAACTGGCGCTGGGTGCGCACCTTCGCCTGGCCACTCTACGCCGCAAACATTCTGCTGCTCATCATTACGTTGGTGTATGGCGTCGACTCCGGCGGCAACAATCGAGCGATCGCAATTTTTGGTCTCGCCATTCAGTCCAGCGAGCTCAGCAAGATCCTGACACTCGTGGCGGTCTCAACAGCACTGACGCGGGCCGATCGGGTCAGTGGTGGACTGCGGGACCTGGTGCTGGCGGGCGCAATCGTCGCGCCCCCATTCGTACTGGTGGTGGCACAGCCCGATCTCGGCACGGCGCTGGTCCTCGTCGCGGCGCTCTTTGGCGCCCTGTATCTCGCTGGCGTTGCGACACGCTGGATCGCCGCCCTCGCTAGCTTGGTTGCCGCCGGCGGCGCGCTGGCATGGGTTGTGGTGCTGGCGGATTATCAGAAGGAGCGACTCCTCGCCTTCATTGACCCGAACGCCGACCCGGCCGGGCCTAAGTACCAACTCCTGCGCTCACTCGACGCGATCAGGGGAGGCGGCCTCTTTGGTGCAGGGGCCGATGGCACCTCTATCCTGACCCCACTCCCCGTGCAAGAGAGTGACTTTGTCTTTGCGGCCCTCGTCCGTGCATTTGGCGCGATGGGTGGCCTTTTCGTGATCCTTCTGCTTGCAATCCTCGTCGGGCGCCTGGTATGGCATGCCTGGACCTCCACCGATGAGTTTGGGGTGATCTTTGCTGGGGGGATGGCCACTGTCATCCTCTTCCAAACCTTTGTGAATATCGGAATGAACCTCGGCGTAGCCCCGATTACAGGGATCACGCTGCCATTTGTGAGTTACGGCGGCGCCTCTGCCGTCTCGCTCGCCTTCGGACTCGCCCTGGTGCAGAGCCATCGAGTACACGACGGGGGCTCATCCCCGCTCATGTAACAATAGAGCGCGGTTGACGCGGGGGAGCCCTGATCGTAGACTTCCCCTCCCGCGACTGACCCGTCCGTCAGCCCGCGACCGCCCAGCAGGCGCCGCCTGTACGGCGCACAGACAGTAAGGACAGGGGAACCATGTACGCAGTCATCGAGACCGGTGGAAAGCAGTATCGAGTGGAGCTCGGCAGCGAGTTGCACGTCGAGTTGACCGGCGCTACCCCAGGGAGCGAGATCTCGTTCGACCGCGTCCTTCTAGTGCGTACCGACTCCACCACCGAAGTGGGTACTCCAGTTGTTGCCGGCGCGAAGGTCACCGCAACGGTGCTCGGCCAGGAGCGCGGACCAAAGACGATCAGCTTCAAGTACCGACCAAAGGCGCGTAGCCGCATCACCAAGGGGCACCGCCAGGAACTTCACCTCATTAAGGTCACCGAAGTTGCCGTGAACGGCACGAGCGCCAAGGCGCTCTACGAAGCTGGTGCTGCAGATCGCGCCAAGGCGCAGGCCGCCGCAGCGGCAGTTGCCGCCGATAAGGCGAAGGCTGACGCAGCAGTCGCCGCAACGTTGAAGGTTGGCGCACCAGCCGAGGCGAAGGCTACCAAGAAGCCTGCCGCAAAGAAGCCAGCAACCGCAAAGCCAGCAGCGAAGAGCGCCGACACGTCGGCTGCCGACGCCGAGTAACGCAGCGAACGCTGAGAGAAGGAGAGCACCATGGCACACAAAAAGGCAGGCGGAAGTGTTCGCAACGGACGCGATAGCGCTGGTCAGCGCCTTGGCGTGAAGGTTGGCGACGGCCAGAAGATCAACGCTGGCGGCATCATCGTTCGACAGCACGGCACCACCTTCGCCGCGGGGCGCGGTGTTGGCCTCGGCAGCGACTACACCATCTATGCAACCGTCACCGGTACGGTGAAGTTTGACCACGCGTCGCGCACAAAGAAGCGCGTCAACGTTGTCGCTTCACCAGACGCCTAGAGAGTCGCTGATGAAGCCAGAGATTCATCCCAAGTACAACACCATCGAAATTACGTGCCTCGCATGCAGCACGAAGTTCTCGATTGGCTCGACGCGAACCAGCGAGCTCAAGACGGAAGTCTGCTCGAACTGCCACCCGTTCTTTACGGGGAAGCAGTTGATTCTCGACACGGCCGGTCAGGTCGAGCGCTTCCAGAAGCGCCTCGGTCGCTCGCGCTGATCTTCATGCGGCGCCGACTCGGCGTCGCTGCGCGAATCGCGCAGGATCGCTTCGCAGAGGTTGCACACGCACTACACGCCCTCTCTCTCAGCGCGCGCCCAACAAGCGGCGCCGCGTATGGTGGTCAGGCGCTGATCGATGGCGTACTCATGCGCGGACCATCACATATCGGTGTGGCGCTGCGCACCGCTGACGGCGGCATCGCCGTGACAAGTGAACCAATCGCAACAGGATCTATTCGTCGTCGGCTGACGCGCATCCCTGTGCTTCGCGGCGCCATCGTGTTGTGGGAGACGCTCGCACTCGGCAGTCGTTGGTTGCTCCGCAGCGCCGATGTCTCCGCTGGTGAAGAGACGCAATCAAGCAGCAGCACCGGCGCAACCATTGCCACGCTCGGCGTCACGATTTTGATAGCGGTCGTCATCTTTAACGTGCTCCCTGCCATCGCGGCATCGGGCATCGTCTCCGCACTTGGCTGGGGCGAGCTCTTGATTGAACGAGCCATCGACGGACTACTACAGGTTGGCATTCTGCTCGGATATTTGGCAGCGGTGGGCCGCAGCCGCGATGTTGATCGCACCTATCGCTATCATGGCGCAGAGCACCGCGCGATTCATGCGCTTGAGAACGGTGATCCACTCACGCGCAGTGCCCTCGCGCGCTGGCCAACGGCTCACCCACGTTGCGGCACAGAGTTCCTCGTTGTGGTGATTCTTGTCAGCATCATCTCCTTCTCGTTGGTCGGCCGACTCGATCCGATTCCAACGGTAATCAGTCGCATCGCCGGTATCCCGATTGTTGCCGGGCTCGCATATGAGGTTCTGCGCCTCCTCGGTCGCTATCGAACAAACGTGATTGCGCAGATGCTGGCTGCTCCAGGGATTGCGGTGCAGCGCATCACCACACGCAAGCCTGATGACGGCATGCACGACATTGCGATCGTTGCCCTTACGGCGGCGATTGAAGCCGAGGGTGGCGTGGCGCCGAACGGCTCCGAGCGACCAGCCTCCCGCGCACTGCAGTCACTGAAGGTGCGCTGATGGCTGACGTAGCACAGCTCAACGCGCGACTTGCGGCGGCGCTTAAGGCGCGCGCCGAACTTGAGGCACAGCTGACGCTCCCCGAGGTGCTCGCCGATCACACTGCGCTTGCTCGCATTGGACGCGAGTTGTCGCGCACGGCACCGCTCGCTGAGGCGGGTGAGGCGCTCGCGGCCGCTCGCCTGCGGGTGACCGATTCACGCTCCCTTGAGGCTGATCCAGGTGCAGATGCGGAGATGCGCGAACTTGCCGCCGCCGACCGAGCCGCGGCTGAGGCGATCGAGCGCGACATTCTCGAGCGACTCCCAGGCCTACTGCTTGAGCCTGACCCGAACGATGGTCGAGACCTGCTGATCGAAGTGCGCCCAGGTGCGGGCGGCGACGAGGCAGGAATCTTTGCGGGCGAACTCTTCCGAGCCTACCTGCGCTACGCCGAACGACAAGGGTGGAAGAGTGAAATCGATGCGATCAGCGAAACGGGCGTTGGCGGAATTCGCGAAGGCGTAATGGAAGTCTCCGGCGACGGCGCATGGGCCGCATTTAAATGGGAAGCTGGTGTGCATCGGATTCAGCGCGTCCCCGCAACCGAATCCGCTGGACGCATTCACACCAGCACCGCCACAGTGGTGGTGCTCCCAGTGGTGACCGCTGTTGACCTCGTGATCCCAGAGAGTGACATTCGCATCGACGTGAAGCGCGCATCGGGGAACGGCGGACAAGGGGTGAACACCACCGACTCCGCAGTGCGCATCACGCACATTCCGAGTGGCATTGTTGTGGAGATGCAAGACGAGCGCAGCCAGCTGCGCAACAAAGAGAAGGGGATGGCAATTCTACGCAGCCGCATCATTGCCGCTGAAGAGGAGCGCAAGCGCGCCGCTGACTCAAAGGCGCGCAAGGCGTTGATTGGCAGCGGCGATCGCAGCGAGAAGATCCGCACCTATAACGGACCGCAGAATCGCGTCACCGATCACCGCATCGGTTTTGATAAGTTTGATGTACCTGGCATTCTCAGCGGCGACTTTGCGCCATTCCATGAAGCTCTCGCCGCCGCCGAGCAGGCTGCGCGACTGGCGGAGTGATGAGCGAGGAGCCGGTTGCTAGCCGACCACTTGTAGAGCGCGAGGCCGACGGACCCGCACTGCTACGTGAAGCAACAGCGCACCTTGAGGCGGCGGGGAGCCCAACGCCGCGCCTCGATGCTGAGACGCTTCTTGCAGCGATGCTCGGCACGCGCGTCACCACACTACGCACCGCTGTTGCTGCAGGCTTCCCACTTCCGCTCCCGGCGCTCATCGAACTGCCAGAGCCAGAGCCGCTGAGTGATCGACACCCACAACTCGCCGATGCGTTGCGCATTGCACGCAGCGCACTCTCAGCGGGTGATGCACCTGCGGCACTTGCAGCACTCGTGCAGGAGCGCGCAGCGGGTCGACCGATCAGTCACCTCACTGGACGTCGCGGCTTCCGCAGGTTGGAACTGCTCGTCACGCCCGACGTGCTTGACCCGCGTCCAGAGAGTGAGCTGATCATTGAAACCGCACTCGCATTTCTTGCTGACCGCGTGGCTGCAGATCGCGCACTCGGCCGTGCACCGCACCCGCTGAACGCCGCTGAGATCGGCACAGGGAGCGGTGCACTTGCCGTCGCCCTCGCCGACGAGTCACCAGTGCCGTTGCGCCTTATCGCAACCGACATCTCTGGCGAAGCGCTCATGGTGGCGCGCGCGAATGCGTTGCGCTGTGGCGTTGCATCACGCATCACCTTCATGCATGGCGATCTCGCTGAGCCACTCCTCGCGGCGCGCGCGCCGGGCGATCCTGCACACCTCGACCTGCTGATTGCGAACCTGCCATATGTGCCAACCGCGGAGGTTGACGAGGCGACGAGAGACGCAAGCATTCGTGAACTTGCGCCGCGCGACTTGGCGCGCCTCAGCATTGCCGCAGAACCGCGCCTTGCGCTTGACGGTGGCGGTGATGGTTTAGAGCTGATTCGTCGACTCATCGCCGAGCTGCCGCGACTGCTGCGCCCGGGCGGCGCTGCACTCCTAGAGTTTGGCGACGGCCAAGGTGACGACGTTGCGCGTATCGCCGACGGTCTCGGTATCGGTTGGCGCGTGGCGATTCGCGGCGACCTCTCGGGTCGCGACCGCATGGCCGAAATCCGTCGCAGCGGGTGACGCGTATGACAGTGCAGCCAACACTTCCAATCCGTCTCCTTGTCATGGATCTCGACGGCACGCTGCTGCCACACGGTGGCGTGATCGCTGAGCGAACTGTTGATGCGATTCGCGCGGCGCGTGCAAAAGGGGTGATCGCCACCATCTCATCGGGGCGCAACGTGCCATCACTCATTGAGTACGCGCATCAGATTGGTCTCGACGGTCCGCTCATTGGCATGCAGGGGGCAATCGCACGCGAGATTCCGGCGAAGGGCGAGGCTGGCTCGGGGCGCCTGATCCGGCACTTCCCCCTCCCTGGTCACCTTGGGGCGAAGGCGGTCGCCTGGTGTCGCGAGAACAACCTCTGGGGCCACGCGGTGATTCGTGATGACTACCGCCTAGATGTGCGCGATCCGCATGTGCGCCAGTACGAGACCTGGCTGCAGGGGGAGGCTCGGGAGCGTCTTGGCACGGTGCCAGACCTTGTTACCTACCTGGCCGAGCGCCGCCTCTACCTCTCGAAGGTGGTCGCCCACGCCCCAGAGGGGCATGTCGACGGGGTGCTTGATCGGGCTCGTGCCACGTTTGCTGGGGAGCTTGATGTAACCATCAGCCACCCCGAATATCTGGAATTTACCGCCCCCGGGGTCAATAAGGGGACGGCGCTGCGCTGGCTCGCGCGCCGCCTGAAGATCCCCCTCGGCCAGGTGATGGCCATTGGCGACCAGCACAACGATCTAGAGATGCTCGACGTTGCTGGGCACGGCGTGGCAATGGCTGGGGCACCCGGACCGGTGCGTGCCGTGGCGCAATATGAGGCACCCCGTTGTGAAGAGCACGGCGCAGCGCGCATGATTGAGCGCCTGATCCTCGGATCAGCGGGAGAATAGGGGCCAACCGCCCGCAGGAGGCTGATGAGATGGAGGGGACCATGAGCAATGCAGCACACGACCCGCTGATGAACCTGAGCCTTCGTGAGGTCGACCCTGAGCTTGACGCCATCTTCGTAAAGGAGGCGGTGCGTCAGCGTGATCACATTGAGTTGATCGCCTCTGAGAACTACACCTATGCGGCGGTGCGCGAGGCGCAGGGCTCGATCCTTACCAACAAGTATGCCGAAGGTCTCCCAGGGAAGCGCTACTACGCCGGCTGTGAATTTGTTGACGAAGCCGAGAACCTCGCACGCAACCGCGCGCTACAACTCTTTAAAGGCAGCGAGCATGTCAATGTGCAGCCGCACTCCGGTGCCTCTGCCAACATCGCGGCCTTCACCGCCGCGATGTCGCCGGGCGACTCATTCGTTGCCATGAGCCTTGACCAGGGCGGACACCTCTCGCACGGCGCGTCGGTCAACATCTCCGGAAAGTGGTTTAAGCCAACCTTCTACGGCGTTCGTGCTGGTGACGGTCTGGTGGATTGGGACGCAGTGCAGCGCGCCGTTGATGAGGCGAAACCGAAGGTCGTCATTGCTGGCGCATCGGCGTATCCGCGTACACTTGACTTCGAGAAGTTTGCGGCCATTGCGCACGCAGCGGGCGCCAAGCTGATGGTTGACATGGCGCACATCTCAGGAGTCGTTGCGGCAGGGCTTCACCCGAGCCCCTTCCCACATGCGGATTACGTAACCACCACAACACACAAGACGCTGCGCGGACCGCGCGGCGGCATGATCTTTGCGCGAGCCGATGAGGCGGCTGCAATCGATAAGGCAGTATTCCCCGGCAATCAGGGCGGGCCACTGATGCACGTGATCGCCGCAAAGGCGGTCGCCTACAAGTTGGCGCTGCAGCCTGAATTCCGTGCGTATATGCAGCGAACGCTCGATAACGCCAAGGCTCTTGCCGCAGCACTCGCCGCACGCGGATTCGGCGTGATCACCGGTGGCACCGACAATCACCTGATCCTCTGCGACGTCACGCCGCTTGGTGTGACGGGGAAGGAGGCAACCGCCGCACTTGAAGCGGTCGGCGTGACGATCAACAAGAACAGCATCCCAGGCGAGACGCGTTCACCAATGGTGACGAGCGGTGTTCGCTACGGAACACCAGCAGCCACCACGCGTGGCATGGGCCTCGCCGAAATGGAGCAGATCGCACAGTGGTCTGTTGAGGCGATCGCCGCCCGCGAAGATGCGGCAAAGCTGGAGCAGATTCGTCGCGAGGTGGTGAAGGTCGCCCAGCAATTCCCCGTGCCTGGTAACGATGCTGCGGAGCTATCGGCACGCGAGAGCTAATGGAGAACGCGCCGCTCTATCTCTCCATCGCTGCACTGGCGGCAGTCGTTGCTCTCGTCGGCACACAGGTCGTCCGTCAAGTTGCCGTAGCGTTCAATCTCGCCGACGAGCCGAATGAACGGCGCATCAACACAACACTGATGCCGCGCGCAGGCGGCTTCGCCGTTGCACTCTCGTTCTTCTTGGTCGGCGCGACGGTGACGATCCTTGCGGCACCGCTCGGTCTGACTGGCGGCGCGCCACTTCCAATCTCGGGCATCGCCGCACTACTAATCGGCGTCCTACTCGCTGGCGTCATCGGCCTCGCCGACGATCGCTTCGATTTACGGGCACGTTGGCAGCTCGTTGGCCAGCTGGTGATCTCGGCGGTGCCGATCGCGTTCGGCGTTCGGATCGCGATTCTTTCGAATCCGTTCGGCGCGGGCGACCTACTCATCCCCGATGCCATTGGACTCGCCCTCACCCTTTTCTGGGTCATTGGCATGCAGAACGCCATGAACTTTATTGATGGACTCGATGGCCTCTCGGGTGGTATCGCCCTGATCGCTGCCGTCACCCTTGGGGTGATCGCCCTCCCAGACACCCCCCTGCTCGCCGCCCTCTGCTTCACCTTGGCGGGCGCACTCGCTGGCTTCCTGCGGCACAACGTCTATCCCGCCTCGATCTATATGGGTACGAGCGGGATTCTGGCGGTCGCCTACGCCCTCGCCGTCCTCTCTCTCCTGGGCACCGCCAAGGTCGTTGCCGCCCTCCTCATCTTGGGGCTCCCCATCATCGATGCCTTCTTCGTCATCGTCGGACGCCTCCTCGCTGGGCGTTCCCCGTATAGCGCTGACAAGACCCACATCCACCAGCGCTTGATTGACGCAGGGCTCAGCCACCGCGGCGCCGTGCTCGTCCTCTATGGCGTCACCCTCCTCCTCTCGGTTGGGGCGGTCGTGCTGACCGCAAGCGCCGCCCTCTATGCCTTCGCCGGGCTTCTCGTCGTGCTTGGCGGGGCGATCGTCTGGCTCTCGCGACGAGCGGAGCGCCGCACGTGAGCACCCTTGACCCAGCGCCAAAAAGCGAACGCGAGTTTGGCGACCCTCGGCTAGAATCGCCGCAGAATCCTGATGAGGTTGTTGGCCTGATGTCCGACATCGGCAAGGGTGCGTATCTCGCCCTCTTCTCGCAGATCGGTATCAGCCTTCTCATTGCGAATCTCGGCGGAGCGCTCCTCGGACACTGGATCGATGGTCAGCTCAACAGTGGACCAATCTTCCTGATCCTTGGGTTCGTCGGAGGTTTTACCGCCGGTGCGGTGGCCGCGGCACGGTTAGTGCAGCGAACGCTGCGTCACTTGGATGCTCTTGACGCGGCAACGAAGACAGCAAAACGAGAACGTGAGGCGCGCGAACGAGACGCCGCACGATTGAAAGGGAGGGTTGAATGAGCGTCGCTCCGGCGAAGAAGAGCTCAACAAAGCGCACCCTTCTTCTTGCCGCACTCGGAGTAATCCTCCTCGACGCATTTGCGATTTTCATGTTTGGCGGCGTCGGACTGAACAACTTCCCTGGCGATGTCATCAAACGGTCATTAGAACCGATCGTTCCACACGTAGTGTTTGATCTTGGCGGCGATCCAACGCATGCTGCGTCGCTCTTTGACTTCTACCCATCCATTACTGGCTCCATCATCATGAGCTGGGTCGTCATGGCAGTGGTGATCATTCCGCTGACCATTGTGGCTCGTCGCCTCAAAGAAACTCCGAGCGGCGTACAGAACTTCTTAGAATTTGCGATTGAGAGCCTTTCGTCGTTCGCAATGGGGATCGGCGGGCCCGGCGCGAAGAGGTTCATCACCTTCTTCCTCGCCTGCTTTCTCTTTATTGTTGTCTCAAACTGGTCGGGTCTGATCCCAGGCGTTGGCCGAGTGCATGAGTTCCGCGCGCCAACGAGCGATGTCAATGTCACCGTTGGTTTGGCGCTTGTGGCCTTCGCCTACTTCCATTATCAGGGTGTTCGTGCACTCGGCTTCGGCGGCTATCTTGGAAAATTCTTTGCAACCAAGGGCGCCAACCCGATCGAAAAGGCTATTAATCACTTTGTTGGCGCGTTAGAGTTCCTCCTTGAGATCGTGAAGCCGGTCACCTTGGCGATGCGACTCTTCGGCAACATCTACGGTGGCGAGCTTGCCCTTACCGTGATGACCACGATCACGCTTGCCTTCATCCCGCTTGCCCTGTATGGCCTCGAGCTCTTCGTGGGCCTCATGCAGGGGATCATCTTCAGCGTCCTTGTCCTCGTCTTCACCATGCTGGCCATGGAGGGGCATCACGAGGAGGGGCACGATGAGCACAGCCCGGCGGCGGCCGGGGATGGCGCGACGGCGGGAGCCGAATCGCGAGTTGCGGCACACTAGCCGCAGGCAGTTACGGAGCGTCGGACGCACGGCACGAGTCCGGGCGGCGACACAGTAGGAGGTAGGAATCATGGATCAGCTTCAGGCGGGCATCGCAGCCCTCGGCGTAATTGGGCCGGCCCTCGGCGTAGGCATCGCCACTGCGGCAGCCGCTAGTGCAATTGGTCGCAACCCAGAGGCGGCGGGTGCAATCCGCGGCGTCTTCATCATCGGTGCCGCATTCGCAGAAGGCCTCGGCGTTCTCGCGATCGTGCTCGGCATCCTTTCACTCGTTCTCTAAGGCGACTGACCACCGATGCAGGCAGTCGACCTGATCCAGGGGGCGCTGAACGCCATCCCGTTTGCTGAGGCCGCCGCTGGCGAAGCCGAAGGTGCCGGGCTGAGCTTCAACCTCTTCTGGATCCTTGTCTCAGCGGCAAACTTCGCCTTCTTCATTATTGTGCTGCGCGCAGCCGCGCTCGGCCCAATCACGAAGATGCTCGATGAGCGACGCGAGCGCATTGAGCGCGGACTTCGCGAAGCGGCTGAGGCCACGATCGCCAAGAGTCGCGCTGAAGAGGCGGCGGGCGTTGCGCTCGCCGACGCTCGGCGTGAGTCGAACGAGATCCGCGCCAACGCCGAGAAGGCCGCGGCACAGATTCGTGACGAACAGGCAGCAGCGCTGAAGGCGGAGTTGGATCGCATGCGAGCCGACGCCACCAAGGAGATTGAGGCGGCGCGCGTCAGTGCCCTCGCCGCAATCCGCAGTGAGGTTGCCGATCTCGCCATTGGTGCCGCCACGAAGGTGGTCGGCTCCTCGATGGATGGCGATCGCCAACGTGCCCTCGTGGGCGAGTTCTTGGACGAGCAGTCCAAGAAGGGGAACTGATCGTGGATCGACCGCTCGGCTCTGCACGACGATACGCAGCGGCACTCCTTGGCTTGGCCAAGGATGCGTCAACAGCGGCATCGCAGGCAGACGAGCTTGACCGCCTTGCGGCGGTCATCGCAACGCCAGGGGCACGCCAGATCCTCGACGATCCACGCACGCCAGCAGCTGGTCGGGTGGCAGCACTCGAGAAGGCGGCGGGCGGCACAGTGAGCCCCCACATTCGTACGTTGGTCGGCATGTTGGCGCGACGACGCACCCTTGCGTCAATCCCGGCAATCGCGGAGGCAACACGTGACGCGCTGAATGCGCGTAACGGCGTCACCATTGCACGCGTGGTAACCGCCCTTGAGGCGAGCCCTGCGGAGCGGACACGTTTTGAAACCCAGGCCACCACGATGGCGGGCCACGCAGTTCAGATGTCGTTTGAAGTAGATGCAGGTCTCGTCGGTGGAGCAACGCTCCGCGTCGGCGATCGACTTGTTGATGGCAGCGTTAAGGGGCGGCTCTCGCGCATGCGTGAGCGGATCCTCTCGGTCGCCGGCTGAACCGGCAGAGCGCGTAGAGCAGCGAGGAGCGAGAAGATCATGGCAATTAAGTCCGACGAGATCATTAGCATTCTGAAGGCTCAGATCGAAGGGTTCGATGGGAGCGCCGAGTCGCGCACCGTCGGCACCGTTGTTGAGGTGGGTGACGGCATTGCACAGGTCTACGGACTTTCAGGCGCGCTCTCGTCTGAACTTCTGGAGTTCCCAAACGGCGTTGCCGGCATGGCCTTGAACCTTGGTGAAGAGACTGTCGGCGCCGTGCTCCTCGGTGACGCGAAGTCCATTAAGGAAGGCGACACCGTCAAGACGACCGGCAAGGTTGTTGAGGTGCCAGTCGGCGCTGAGCTGATCGGTCGTGTTGTTGACCCACTCGGTCGACCGCTCGATGGCAAGGGCCCAATCAACGCGAAGAAGTCACGCCCAGTTGAGCGAATTGCTCCAGGTGTGATCAGCCGTAAGTCGGTCACCACGCCAGTGCAGACCGGTATCAAGGCGGTTGACGCACTGATTCCAATCGGCCGCGGTCAGCGTGAGTTGATCATTGGCGACCGCCAGACCGGCAAGACTGCCGTTGCAGTCGACACGATCATCAATCAGAAGGGGAAGGGCCTCATCTGCATCTACGTCGCGATCGGCCAGAAGCTTTCCACCGTACGCACCGTTGTGGCGCAGCTCGAGAAGCAGGGTGCAATGGCGCACACCGTTGTGGTGGTCGCCGGCGCTGAAGATCCAGCACCACTCCAGTACCTCGCACCATTCGCCGGTTGCGCGATTGGCGAAGAGATCATGGAGAACGGTGTCACCATTGATGGCGTGCTCGTGCGCGACGCGCTCTGCGTTTATGACGACCTTTCAAAGCACGCGGTTGCGTATCGCGAAATGGCCTTGCTCTTGCGCCGACCACCAGGACGCGAAGCCTACCCAGGAGACGTCTTCTATCTGCACAGCCGTCTCTTGGAGCGCGCAGCGCGCCTCTCCGATGATCTCGGCGGTGGCTCACTGACGGCGCTGCCGATCATTGAGACGCAGGCGGGTGACGTGTCGGCATACATTCCGACGAACGTCATCTCGATCACCGACGGTCAGATCTTCCTGGAGACCGACCTCTTCAACGCCGGTCAGCGACCAGCGGTGAACGTTGGTATCTCTGTATCGCGCGTGGGTTCCGCCGCGCAGACGAAGGCGATGAAGAAGGTCGCTGGTCCGTTGAAGCTCGACCTTGCGCAGTACCGCGAACTCGCGGCCTTCGCACAGTTCTCAGGCGACCTTGACAAGTCGACACGCGATCAGCTGACGCGCGGCGAGAAGCTATCGTCAATCATGCGCCAGCCGCAGTACCAACCGGTTTCCATGGAGAAGCAGGTTGCGATTCTGTACGTCGCATCAAAGGGGAAGCTTGACGACGTACCAACGCCACGCGTTGGTGAGTTCGAGTCGGGCTTCGGCACCTTCCTTGAGCGCGAGCGCGCAGCGATCTTGACGAGCATCGCCAAGGAGAACGCGATCTCTGACGATTCGGCGAAGGGTCTCGACGAGGCCGTCGACGCATTCCGAAAGGGGTTCCTCGCCTAACGGCGAGGGGCGAGCGGCGAGGAGAGCATGCCAAGCCAGCGCGAGATTCGACGTCGAATCGGATCGGTGAAGAACATTCGCCAGATCACCCGCGCCATGCAGTTCGTTGCCGCTTCGAAGTTGAAGCGCGCCCAAGATGCCACGTTGGCGAGTCGCCCCTACGGGCACTCGATCGACGAGGTCATCGCCGACCTCGCCTCTGTGCTGGGCGAAGAGGGGCACCCACTGCTGCGCACCCCAGCGAGCGGCGCACCACGAACGATCGTGCTCTTCACGACCGACCGTGGCCTCGCCGGCGCACTGAACAGCAACCTGATCCGATTCGCCTTGAAAGAGCTCGAGACGGCGGGCGCAGGGAGCACGATCATCACCATCGGCAAGAAGGGGCGCGATGCGCTCGCCCGCGGCGGCTACGAGATCAGCGCCGCCTTCCCGGGCTACGGCGATAAGCCGACCTTCGGCGACATCACCGCACTCGTCACCCTATTGGTCGACGATTTCCTTTCAGGTCGCTCAGCGGGCGTCACCCTGATCCATCCAGCTTTCATCAGCACGCTGACGCAGCGCCCAGAGGCGGTGCAGCTGCTTCCAATCAGGGCGTCGGCCGACACCGCTGGCATTCCTGGAAACCAGTTCCTCTTTGAGCCCGACCCAGCGGCGGTGCTTGAGGCGCTGCTGCCACGCTACGTTGCGACACGCATCTATCAAGGTGTGCTCGAGACCACGGCGTGCGAGCAGTCGAGCCGCATGGTGGCGATGAAGAACGCAACCGAGAACGCAGGCGACCTCATTAGTGATCTCACGCTTACGTACAACAAGGTGCGACAGTCGAACATTACGCGTGAAATGATCGAAATTGCTTCAGGCGCAAGCGCGAACTGAAGATAGAAAGGCAGGAGGAGTGATGGCGAACGCAACCGCAGCAAAGGTAGGAGCTGTAGGAACCGTGGTTTCGATTACGGGACCGGTCGTTGACATTGAGTTCGCCGCACGCGAGCTGCCAGCGATCTACAACGCCGTACGCATTGATCGAGCCGACGGCTCGCTCGTTGTTGAGGTGCAGCAGCACCTTGGCAATAATCGTGTGCGCACCGTTGCCATGACCACCACCGACGGGCTCGCCCGCGGCGCCAAGGCGACCGATCTCGGTGCACCGATCTCGGTCCCTGTTGGCGCAGGAACGCTCGGCCGTGTGTTCAATGTGCTCGGTGAGCCGATTGACCAGGCTGGCGAGGCGAAGGTGGATCAATACCTGCCGATCCACCGCTCCGCACCACCGTACGAAGACCTCACCACCGAGACCGAACTCTTCGAGACCGGCATCAAGGTGATTGATCTTGTCTGCCCATTCAAGAAGGGCGGAAAGATCGGCATCTTCGGCGGCGCCGGCGTCGGCAAGACCGTCGTGATCCAGGAGCTGATTCGCAACGTGGCGCAAGAGCACTCCGGCTACTCCGTCTTCGCGGGTGTCGGTGAGCGTTCGCGCGAAGGGAACGACCTGATCGGCGAAATGCGCGACTCAGGCGTTATCGACAAGACCGTGATGGTGTTCGGCCAGATGAACGAGCCACCTGGAGCACGACTTCGCGTTGCGCTCTCGGGCTTGACGATGGCTGAGTACTTCCGCGATGCGGAAGGGCGCGACGTGCTGCTCTTTATCGACAACATCTTCCGATTCACCCAGGCGGGCTCTGAGGTTTCCGCGTTGCTCGGCCGCATGCCAAGCGCCGTGGGCTATCAGCCAAACCTGGCAACGGAGATGGCGGCGCTCCAGGAGCGAATTACGTCGACGAAGAAGGGTTCGATTACCTCGCTGCAGGCCGTCTACGTGCCAGCAGATGACTACACCGACCCAGCGCCAGCAACCACCTTCGGACACCTTGACTCGACGATTCGCCTCGAGCGATCGATCACCGAGCTTGGTATCTATCCGGCAGTGGATCCGTTGACGTCGACGTCGCGTGTGCTCGATCCGCTCGTGGTTGGTGTGAACCACTACGAGACGGCACGAGAGGTGCAGCGAGTGCTGCAGCGCTACCGTGACCTGCAGGACATCATCGCCATCCTTGGTCAGGACGAGCTTTCGCCTGACGACAAGCTGTTGGTGAACCGTGCCCGCAAGTTGCAGCGCTTCATGAGCCAGCCGTTCTTCGTGGCCGAGGTATTCACCGGCCGTCCCGGCAAGTTCGTGAAGATCGCCGACACGATCGCCTCGTTCCGCGAGATCCTCGAAGGGAAGGCCGACGAACTGCCAGAGCAGGCGTTCTTCCTTGCAGGAACTCTCGATGACGTGCGGGCGAACGCCGTCGCGCTCAACAAGTAAGGGTTCGAACCGATATGCCATTTACGTTGGAGATCGTGACGCCGGAGCGTCTCGCCTGGAAGGGCGAGGCCTCCGCGTTGGTCTTGCCAACGATTGATGGCGAGGTCGGCATCCTGCCGAAGCACGAACCGTACGTGACGGTGCTCGGTGCAGGCGAAGGGCGCATCACCGCACTCGACGGCTCCATTGAGTACATCGCCATCATTGGTGGCTTCGTACAGGTGCGGCCCGATCGTGTGGTGGTGCTGGCCGAGTCGGCCGACCTGTCGGGCGAGCTCGACACCGCTGCCGTCGAGAAGGCGAAGGCCGCCGCGGAAGCGGCGATCTCAGGCGCTGGCACACAAGATCCAGCCTCACTCGCAACCGCCCGAGCCTCGTTGAGCCGAGCCCTTCTACACCTTCGCGTCGCCGAGCGCCGCCGCAAGCGCTAGCGCGCGCAGCCGCCCGTGCGGGTGGCCCAAGAAAGTGAGCCCCTGTTGGACGCTTCTGCTGCAAACGGCGAGAATCCGCCCATGACCGTCGTGAAGCCGTTCTCATGGGAGTACCGACCAATCCCCCTCGCGAAGGAGGAGTTCCGCATTCAGGGCGGGCGACCTCTCGCTGGCCGTGTACGGGTGAGCGGGGCCAAGAACGCCGCCCTCAAGGTGATGGCCGCCGCGGTGCTGACCGGCGAACGCGTGAACCTCGAAAACATCCCAGGAATCCTCGACATTGATGTGCTCGCCGAAACCCTGCGCGACATCGGCGTGACCATTGAGCGACCAACCCCCGAGACGATGAGCCTGCAGGCGGCGAACGCCGAATGGCTCTTTGTGCCGCTCGAAGCCGCCGCCAAGATGCGCGCCAGCTTCATGCTCCTCGGCCCACTTCTTGCACGATTCGGTCGCGTGATCATTAGCAACCCAGGTGGTGACCGCATCGGTCGACGCCCCGTCAACCTGCACGTTGATGCCATGCGCGCCCTCGGTGCCGAGATTGATTACCGCGACGGCTACTACTTTGCGAAGAGCAACGGCCGCCTTAAGGGAGCAACGATCACCTTCCCGCAAATTACCGTGATGGGCACCGAGAACGCCATTCTTGCAGCGGTACTCGCCAAGGGCACCACCGTGATTACCCCAGCGGCCCAGGAGCCTGAGGTTGATGACCTGATCACGCTGCTCAACGCCATGGGTGCGCAGGTTGCTCGCACCAAACCAGATCGCATTGAGGTGCAAGGCGTTGACGCCCTTCACGGCGCAACGCACCGCATCATGCCCGATCGCATTGAGGCGGGCACATTCGCTGCGGCGGCAGCAGTGGTCGGCGGCACGATCAACGTTGATGGTGTTGAGCCAACACACATGAAGGCGTTCATTGATCTGCTCGATCAACTCGCGGTTGACTACGCTATTGAGGCCGATCCAACCGACGCAACACGCAGGAGCCTGCGCGTTACTGGACTTCCAGCTGGTGGCGCATATACACCCACCAACATTCGCACGCAACCGTTCCCTGGGCTTGCCACCGATCTACAGCCATCAGCCGGCCTAATGCTGACGCGCGCCGCGGGCACGAGCACCATTGAAGAGACGATCTTTGAAGATCGCCTCGAATGGCTCGTTGGCCTGCGTGGATTTGGCGCACAGGTAGAGATCGTTGATCCGCGCACCGCACGTGTCACAGGGCCAACCACCTTCGTTGCTGCTGAGGCAGAAATTCCAGATCTGCGCGCAGGCGCCACACTGATGCTCGCCGCACTAGCCGCACCTGGAACCAGTCGTATTCATGGCGCGCACCACGTGCGACGCGGCTATGCGAACATTGAGGAGAAGTTCCGAGGCCTTGGCGCGGAGCTCACCCACGTTAGCGAAGAGGGAGTGGCGGGATGAAGATCGGCATCGACCTAGGAACCGCAAACATTCTCGTCTTCGTGCAGGGGAGCGGCATCACCGTTCGTGAGCCGAGCGTTGTCGCCATTAACGATCGCGACCAGATCGTCGCCGTCGGTAATGAGGCGAAGGAGATGCTCGGGCGAACGCCGGGCTCCATCACTGCGATTCGGCCACTTCGCGATGGTGTGATTGCCGACTATGTCGTCACTGAGGCGATGCTCCGTTACTTCATTAAGAAGGGAACAGCGGGACGCTTCTCGTTTGGTCGACCAGATGTGCTGGTGAGCGTTCCAGCCGGCTCTACCTCAGTGGAGAAGCGCTATGTACTAGATGCTGCGCGTCAAGCTGGCGCTGGCAAGGCATTCCTTATTGAAGAGCCCATGGCGGCAGCGATCGGCGCCGAGCTACCAATCAGCGGACCGTCGGGGAACATGATCGTGAACATTGGTGGTGGCACCGCGGAGATCGCTGTGCTTTCACTCTCGGAGATCGTGGTGAGTAAGTCGCATCGTGTCGGTGGCAACCGATTTGACGAAGCGATCGCCCTTTACATTCGCCGCAAGTACAACCTCATGATTGGCGATCGAACCGCCGAGCAGGTAAAGATTGAGATTGGTAGCGCTATGCCTCTTGAGGAAGAGCTCACAATGAGCGTGAAGGGTCGCGACATGATCGCGGGCTTGCCACGCGAAGTGAAGATCACGTCGACCGAAATTACCGAGGCGCTCGAGGTGCCCCTACGAAACCTTACGGATGCGATTCGTGCAGTGTTGGAGCAGACACCACCCGAGTTGAGCGCCGACATTATTGATAAGGGGATCGTGATTTCCGGTGGCGGCGCTCTGCTGCGCAACATTGATCGCCTGGTGACGACCGTCACCGGGGTCGCTGCACATATCGCTCCGGACCCGCTGAGCTGCGTTGCGAAGGGAACGGGCATTGCGCTCGAACACTTTGACCAGTTCGCGAAGTCCATGACTAGCGAGGCCTAACCGAATGGCGGCCCGCGCCGTCGTTGACTTGCACTGCCACACCAGCGCAAGTTTCGACTCCCTGAGCGACCCTGTCGCCGTTGCCCGCACCGCCGCGTCGCGGGGGATCACGCACCTCGCCATCACCGACCACGACCGCATCGACGGTGCCCTGCGCGCCCGCGACGCGGCGATCCCTGACCTCACCGTGATCGTTGGCTCTGAGGTGCGCACTGCGCAGGGAGATCTGATCGCACTCTTCCTGGAGCGCCCCATCACCGCTGGACTCCCCGCGAGCGAAGCGATCGCCGCTATTCGAGACCAGGGCGGACTCGTCGGCATCCCGCACCCCTTTGACGGCTGGCGCGGCTCACTGCTTCGAGATGAAGCGGCCATGGCGCTCCTCAGCGAGGTCGACTGGATCGAAGGCTGGAACGCCCGTCTCGTTGCACCCGGAGGAAACCAGCGTGCCGCAGAACTTGCAGTAAGCCGTAACCTCCCATCTGTTGCCGCGAGTGATGCGCACACGCTCCTCGAAATTGGCGGCGCCGCCACGATCATGACGGGCGACCTCAGCACCGCAGCCGGATTTCACTCGGCGCTACACGGCGACCTCACACGCATCACGGGCCGCGGCGCACTCGTCGCCCGACTCTTTACGCCGATCGCGAAGATGGTCAACGCCACGCGAGGAAATCGGCGCGTCAGCCCGGGCGTGACGTTCGGCGAACGCTAGGTCACACGATGCTGCTCGCCCGACTCTCACGCCGCTCCACGATCTTCGCAATGCTGCTCACGGTGGTGCTAGTGGCGAGCGTCGTGCGCGCCGCCACATCATTCAATCTTGCCGAGGTTGCCGAAACGCTGAATCGTGCCAACGGTATGTGGCTTCTCGTGGCACTCGCAGCAAGCTGGAGCACCCTCCCACTTCGAGGGTTGCGCTGGCGCATGATTCTTTCTGCATCCGGTCTGCAGATCTCACGACGTGCAGCAACAGAGATTCTCACTCTCTCGTTTTGGGTGAACTGTGTGTTGCCGGCAAAAATGGGTGATGTGTATCGCGGTTGGTTGCTAAAGCACAATGGCGCAACATCATTTGGCAATGCTTTTGGCACGGTGATTGCGGAGCGCCTCGTTGACCTTGCAACTGTTGCACTTCTTGGTGCTGCATCAACCTTCGTTGCATTTGGTGGAAAGCTGCCACCTACTGCTCTAGCACTCACTGCCATCGCTATCGGCGTTGCCGTTGCCGCAACCTTGGCGCTGCTCGTTGCACGCGGGTTTGCTGGAGCGCTCATCTATGCACTGCCGATCCCTGATGCGATCAAGAACGGCTTCACCAACGCCGCCACATCACTCCGAGCTGGGAGCGGTGGACACGTTGTTCAAACCGCCCTGCCGTTCTCAATCGCAATTTGGATTGGCGAATCCGTGCGACTTGCCGCCGTTGCTGCAGCCCTCGGTCTCTTCGTTGTGAATCCAGAGGCTGGGCAGATTGGCATTGCGAGCGCAATCTTTGTGGCACTTGTCTCAGCAGTGCTCACGGTGGTGCCATTTACCCCAGCTGGGATCGGCATTGTAGAAGCGGGGATGGTCGGCATCCTTGTTGCACTATTCGGCTTTACGCCCGAGTCGGCGATCGCACTTGCGCTGCTTGATCGCCTGATGGGCGTGGGCAGCCTGATCGTTGGTGGCGGTGCGCTCTTTGCGCTCTCGCCGTACCGGCGCGGCGTTGGATCGTTGCGCTAACGTTTCTTCTTGGCCGCAGGCTTTTTGGCCGCCGCTTTCTTGGCAACAGGCTTCTTCACCGTGGCCTTCGTCGGCGGTTTCGCGGCGGGTGATGGCTTTGCTGGGACCTTCTGCGTCTTCTTACCCTTCGGCTCTTCTGCAGGGAGTGGTTTCAACTTAAGCGTGCCCTCAGAGAGCTGCAGGGAGCGCTCGATGTTTAGTTTGTCCCAGCCCTCTTCCATTCCTGGAGTTTCAAGGTAGTAGTTCACGTGCGCGAGGCGCGGATGTCGAATGAGCGCTGCAAGGCCACGCGTGCCGACTTCACCGCCACCAATGTGCTGATGTCGGTCGAGCTTGGAGCCGTGTGCCGCCTTGCTGTCGTTGTAGTGGATCATCACGAGCTTCTCAAGGCCGATCTTCTTATCAAATTGCTCCACGAGCCGATCAACCTCGTCGTCACCCTTCATCTCAACACCGGCACCCCAGAGGTGTGCGGAGTCGAGGCAGTAGGCCACGCGGTTCAGATCAAGACCGCGGGCAGCCATCGATTCGTGGATGTCGATCAACTCGTCGAGGCTCTCTCCGATCCCGTTGCCGCCACCTGCGCTGTTCTCGAGCACCAGGAGTGCCGAGTCGTCGGCGAGCGGCACGCTGTCCAAGATGCGTTCGACCGCCTCGGCGACGCGGGCGACACCAGCCTCAATGCCAGTGCCCATGTGTGAGCCGATGTGAACGTTGACGAACGATGCGCCGTACTCAGGTGCCACGCGAAGTTCGTGACGGAGCAGCTCCACCGTCTTTTCACGGAAGACCGGGTTCGGCCCGGCGAGGTTCGCCAAATAGGCGGCGTGCACGGCGAGTGGGCCGAAGCCGTGCTCCTTCATGCGGGCGCGGAAGGCGGGGAGCTCTTTGGGGAGTTCGGCGCGTCGTGCCCAACCTGTTGGATTGCCGGTGAAGATCTGGAGCCCCATCGCCCCAACAGCTGCGGCGCGATCGGCCGCCTTGACGAGCCCAGGCCCTGCGGCGAGGTGTGCACCAAGCATGCGGTCGAGCCGCCCAGCCGCTGCGGCCGGTGCGCTGCTCTTGAGTGTTGGACGTTTGGCTACCATGGGGAGAGAGTGCCACGCCGCGCCAGAGATCGCTCGCGAACCTACGCATCGTGCACCAGTGCTTCGCGAGCCACAGCGACCACGCCGATGCTGGTGCACCCAGCGGCGCGCAGGGTTGCCGCCGCCGCCTCAAACGTGGCGCCGCTCGTCCAGATGTCGTCGACCAGAATTACGTGCTGCGGCAACGCGACACCCGCCCTTATCGCGAAGACGCGATCCATCACCCGTCGCCGTTCAGCGCGACCGAGTCTATGCAGCGCCGGTACCGCCCGCGTGCGCTCGAGGAGCGGCGCAATCGTGCACGGCAGCGCACCCGCCGCTGCGGTGGCAATGAGCACCGCATGATCAAAGCCTCGGTCGCGTAAGCGCGCTGGGTCGGTGGGAATCGGCACGAGGGTTGCATCACCACCAAGATCTTCTTGCACGGCACGAATCGCGCGCTGCAAGCCGAGCCCAAGCGGTGTAGCAAGAGCGGGATGGTCGTGGAATTTGAGCGTGCGTACGGCCTCACCGAGGCCGCCTTCATAGGGGCCAATCCATGCCCCTGCGACACAGCCTGGCGGTGGGATGCCGCGCTCCACCCGCCCAGTATCAGCAAGACCGAGCTCTTCGCAACACTCGGTGCAGAGGAGTGCCCCTTCAATGCCACAGGCGCCACAGCGTTGCGGTGCGAGGAGCGCTAAGACTGGCGCAGCGGCGCGCTGCAACTCGGCAAGTGCATCGCGGGCACGCTCGGTGAACTGCATCCCCGCAGGATCGTGCGTCACGCGTACCCCCTGCGTATCGGGCGGTACGATAGGCGCATGACCTCCACCACCGCCTGGACTGTACGGACACTGCCGCTCGCCGAACTGCCGGCAGCTGAGTGGGAGCGACTCCTCGCAACCAACCCAACGGCAAGCGCGTTTAGTCACCGCGCAGTGCACGAAGCCTGGTGGATCGGATACGGCACCGAGGCCACTGACGTTTCGCTCGCGGTTTACGACGCGGTTGGGGCACTTCACGCCTACCTACCGCTCATGCTTCGACCCGATGGGGTGCGCTACTTAGGTGCGACGTATCACATTGATTATGCAACGGTGTTGATTGATCTCAGCAGCGCAGAGTGCACCGCTGCTATCGATGCGCTTGTCGCGCATCTCTATGCCGACACATCGGCACTCGACCTACGACGTTTGCGTCGTGCCGACCAAGCACACGAGATGCTCATGAGCGCTCTTGCAGCAAATAGTGCACGCACTGCCACAACAAGCATTGAAGAACCTGCACCATCCATTGACCTCACGAACATCACCACCTT
>JBDLWN010000083.1:0-5800 GCA_039804225.1 Chloroflexota bacterium | reverse complement strand
CACGCTTACGACTGACTACGAGGGCCCGCGCTCTGTAGTGATCTGGGACCGGTCATCGAGCGGCCCGAATAGCACGGCTACGGTACGCATTGCTACCTGGGTGACCAATGACCGAGCCATCACCGCACTGGGCTCATATGACAACACAGATCATTGGGCAACCGCAGCGACATCTCTAGCCGCAGATTCGGGCACGGGCGATGACCATGTGATCCAGAACAATCTCTACTCGCGTGGTGGCAACTCACTGGTGGGTGATGGCTGCAGCGAAGATGCAGAAACAGAATCACCAGTGAAAGATGGCGCGATCGGCCAAGCCGCAGGCGGTGGCGACGCTGAGTGCGCGCCAAATCCAAATCGGCGCCTCATGGCGACGTGTGGCGAGAACACCACTCCGGCCGTTGGGTCTGTTGCGCCAATGCTTGGTTTCCAAGATGCGACCGGCTACGGCGCGACCAGTGGCGAGTATTACGGCACCGTGGCCATGATCCGGAGCTGCATCGTGGTACACGGCATTAACGTGAAGTCAACCAGCGATATTGGTGGCGCGTTCGCCTCTGGAACGGAGTATGGGCATGTCGTCGTAATGGACGCACCCGGCGCCAACAACAACACGGGCTCTGCCTTTGATGCTGGATTCAACTTCCAGTCCGGCACGAACGGCAGTTCGGTTGTTCTCTCGGGCGACGGCGCGCGCGGCTTGGTGAAGGCAGCGACATGGAAACGCGCTGGCGGGGATGGCAACGTCAAATTCCTCGGAGCTGCTACGGCGAACTATGTGCCGCTCTTCCCACAGGCATCCCATAGCGCCTGGAACTACATCGCCAACCGGGCTGATCCAGGAACGACGTCAAGTTCAGGCGGCTTCGCTGTCACCGGCTTGGCGGCGCCTGTGATTCGCGACACAGCCTTCAACCCATCTGACCCAAATGGCGTGGTCGCGACCTTCTCGTTCACGGGCGGCGGTCGCTCAGTGATCAGCTATGACGGCGGCCAGACCTACTACACCTTTGCCGGCGGCGGCGCCAATTCCATCGCCTGGTGGAAGGGGGCGAACGAAGGTTCGGATTCAAGCGAGCAGGGGACCAACTGGATTCTGACTGGCTCACTGACCGGCGGTGGCTTCTCGGTTGCTCACTTCACGGACGGCGAATGGCTGACGGCACGCGACATCGCCAACGGTGTGCGTGGCGATAACAACGCGGACCTCACCGATGGAGTCTCTGGGTGCACGGTTGGCGTCGATCCGAACTGCGCCACTGTCGACTTCGACGCGCCAATAGAGACGTTGAGCGGTTCTGCCCTCGTTGAAGGCGCGATTCGTGAGGAGCGGTCCAATCCAACGGACCCAGGCGCAAAGATTACGGGCTGTATGAACTCCGCAAACACCGGAATCCGCGGCGACATGTTCGACGGCGAGTACTTCGGGCTGAGCGGCTCGGCTGACACCGTCTCTATTACCGGCATCCAAGGAACAGATACTGCGCTTGTTGTGCTTGGCTCAGGCCCATCGAGCCAGGCCAACTCCTCGGATGCATACACCGTTGTGTTGGTGAGGCTCAAAGCTGATGGTGATGAGGTCAAGTCTGGCGATCAGCCGTGCATCGACGATCTCTACTACCTCAAGGGCACGTCGTTCGTGCAGCACCCATTTACGAAGCCCGTAGCCAGCTACACGGCGCCACTCGGTCGCATTGGGGCAGTGGCGTATTGCCCGAAGGATGGCGTCAGTGGTAACTCACTCGGCGTCAACATCGCCGACGCCGTAGAGGACCTGCTCCTCATCGCCGTCTCCGATGAGAGTTCCACTGGTGGCTATGACGACGGCAAGTTGATCAGGATCTCAGGGATTTACAGCTCGGCCAACCCGAGTGTCTCCAGCCCAACGTCAACAACAAGCGGCTACAAGGGTGGCGACTATCGCGACCTAAAGATGGACTGCGACACTGGCCTCGTGTTTGCGATCAAGAAGGACGCGGGAACCGGCACCACAGCTTCAACCGCCGCAGCGCTGTATAGCCTCGATGGTGCCGCCACCTTCGCACCAATGGGCTTCGCTTCTGCGCTCGCGCTGAAGAGCGCCATTAGCTCCGCCGAGACGATTGCCGTAGAGGCCGACCCGACGACGGGAGCTGTTGATGTCGTTGTTGTTGCCAGCGGTGGCAGCGTGGTTTCCGTTGAAATGGACCTCGAAGAGATGATGCCCGCGGCAACAACGCTCGCAGACCTCAACGACGAACTCTCGGACGCACTCACTGCTGTGGCCGATGATCCATCTGCCGAAGGCGACGTCAGCACCGTAAACGATCCAAATTCCGCCGACGGCTTCGTCTTCGGCGGTGAGAAGCCAGGCGACATTGACTACCCGGCCTCTGAAGACGAGGCACCAGACCTCACGGTCGATGGAACCGATAGCAGCGAGTTTGCGCCCGCAGGGTTCGGAATCGCGAGCGCCAGCGATAGCGAAGACGCAACGCCAATCTTCGGCTCAGGTGGCGGCGCGCTCGACGTCACAGCGAAGATGCCGGCCTTTACGTTCGGGACAAGCCTCACCGTGCCGTATAAGTTCGGCCACGCCTCTACTACTGGGATTACGGGGTGGCATCAGCTTCCAGCGTCAGCGACAGAGTCAGGCGCGACGCAGACGTATGCCGTCGCCTCAACATCGTCTGCATATTGCGAGGTGAAGACGAGCGGCGGTCGCGCCTATCTGCACATTAAGAAACCGGGCACCTGCAAGGTGGGGATCACCGCCGCAGCAGCTGCTCCATACCTCGCTGGCACGAACTACTACGTGTACACGCTCAGTAAGGGAACACTCGGCGCACCATCAATTGTGCCAACCTCGCCCGTATCGCGAGCCAAGGTGATTCAGACACTCGGCCTCTATGCCGACGATGCGAACACGGTCGGGTATCAAGCCACTTCGACGGTGATGCCGAAGATCACGTGGTCAGAGATCACGACTGGCGTGACCGCGTCGAAGAACGCCTGCGTCCTCTCGGCCAACAAGCTCACGCTTGCCCCTGTCGCTGCAGACGCAGGCAAGACCTGCAAGATCAAGGGAACCGCGGCAACCAGCACGAACTGGGGAGCGTGGACTACTACTTACACCATCACCTTCCCCTGAGAGCCGCCTAGACTGGGTGGCGTGGATACGCCGAACACCTCAACCAGGCTGCTAACCCCACGTCTTGTTGGACGCGTGTGGGGTGGCGTTCGCCTTCGCGCACTCGCCTCCGACACGGCGCCGAGTGGTCCAATCGGCGAGGCCTGGTTCGGTGATGCTGACGAGCTGCCGGGTGGCGTGCTGGTGAAGTTGCTCGACGTGCAAGATCGACTCTCTGTGCAAGTGCACCCTGACGACGCGTTGGCCAAAGTGATGCACGGCGCCGAGGCGATCGGCAAACATGAGGCGTGGGTTGTACTCGAGGCCGCACCCGGAGCCGAGCTGCTCCTCGGACGCGCTCCATCAGTTTCGGGCGCCAATATTGCCAACACGTTGGCTTCTGGTGCTGACATCACCCCACTGTTGGCGCGACACACTGCGCGCCGCGGCGATGTGTTCGACGTGCCGACCGGCTGCCTTCATGCGCTGATGCCCGGCCTCTTTATCTGGGAGGTGCAACAGCGATCCGACCGAACCTATCGCGTCGCCGACTGGGGTCGTAACGACCCGTCACGACCACTCCACCAGGCTGAGGCGCTCCGCGCGACCGATGCGGAGCATCAGGCGACGCGCACCACCGCAATTCATTGGGAGAAGCCTGGCGAGCAGCTCCTGGTCGCATCCCCCCACTTCTCGGCTCGCGCGGTAGTCGGCCCTTGGGCAGGCGACATCGGGGTGGGCCCACATGGCGCAACCGCTACGGCGATCGGCTCGGCAGCGGTCGGAGGCGTACGACTCGGCAGTTTGGCCACCGCTCACCTTGCAACCGGGTTGCAATTTGTTGACCTTTCAGCAGGGGGCACACTCCTCATTGCCGAAGGGCGCTAGCGGAAAGATTCTGATTCCTTAACAAAAGCCCTCCTACGCACAAAAACGGCGGGGAAAAGGTTGCGCAGCAGCGCGCGCTCCTTCATGATGACCTTCCTCGACTGCATCGGGCGCAGCCGCACTGTCGCAGCTACTTCGGTAGATGAGACGTGATCACGTAGTCCGAAACAGAGGCGAGCCCAACCGGAACGGTTGGGAATAGCAGATAGGAGGACCTCATGAAGGTCTTTAACAAGAAGGGCCTAAGCGCCCTTGCGGCAGTTGCGATCCTCGCAGCTGCATGCGGTGGCTCGACGGCGAGCACCGCGGGCAAGACGTTGACGATCGGGATTAGCTTCCCACTCAACGGCTCTGCTCTTGCGTCAGCGGGCCCAGCTCGCGACGGCGCACTCCTTGCGATCAAGGAGGCCTCGATTGAGGGCTACACCCTGAAGTCGAAGGTTCTTGACCACGCCAAGGAAGGCGCACACAACCCAGACCAGGCTGCTGCAGACATGCTGACCTTCGTCGGTGACGAGTCAGTCGTTGCTGTTGTTGGCCCGTTCAACTCGGGTTCGGCAAAGGCACAGATTCCAGTCTCGTCAGAGGCTGGTCTTCTTCAGTGCTCGCCATCGAACACGAACCCTGCACTCACCAAGGGTGAGGACGGTGCAGCCCTTCGCGGCGGCCGTGCAGTGAACTACGTGCGCGTTGCGACGACTGACGACCTTCAGGGTCCAGCGGTTGCCGTGTACGCAAAGAAGCTTGGCTTCAGCAAGATCTACATCGTCGACTCCACCGATGCCTATGGCAAGGGGATCGCTGATGCGTTCGAGGCTGAGTTCAAGAGCGGCGGCGGAACCGTCGTTGGTCGACAGGGCCTTCCAGTCGGCACGACCGACTTCTCGGCTGCTGCATCTGATGCAGCTGCCAAGGGCGCTGACTCGATCTTCTATGGTGGTGTGACGTCAGACGGCGCACCACTCTTCCGCAATGCGCTGGCTCAGGCCGGCCTTGGCGAGCTTCCGTTCTTCGGCGGCGACGGCATCTATGATGGCGTCGGCGATGGCTCGTATGTTGCGATTGCAGGGGCGAATGCTGCCAACAGCTACGCATCACAGGCTGCGATCGAGAACATCCCAGGCAAGGCAGATTTCAACACCAAGTTCAAGGCTGAGTACGGCAAGGATGCCGAGGGCTATGCATACGCTGCATACGCCTGCGCGCAGATCGTTATCGAGGGGATCAAGGCTGCCGTCACCGGTGGCGATGTGACCCGCGAGACGGTTCGTGCCGCTGTTGCCGACAAGGGCACCGTCTTCGAGACGGTTCTCGGTTCGGTCAGCTTTGACGAGGTCGGCGACACGACCCAGCGCATCATCTCGCTCTACAAGGTTGATGGTGGCGCTTGGAAGTTCGTTGAGGAAGTCAACTACGGGAACTAATCCGGTCGCGTAGGGGTAACCCTACGCACCGCGAATAGCAACTGTTGGAGGCCCCTGGCTACCCCGAAAGGGGGCCAGGGGCCTCTGCTTTTCTAGGTGGTCTAGGATCACCGAAGGGGAACAGGAGCTCGTTCTCCCTTGCCTAATCTGCCCTGAGCGGGCACTATCTACGGAACAGATCAGGGGCCCGCAGCTGGCCCACCTGAATGACCGTTAGGGGGGCCAGTGGCAACTGCGCAGGTCGCAACGAGAGGAGCCTTACGCCAGTTGCGCCTCCCCGTGACCGTCACCGCATTCCTCGCCTCCATGTTCCTCATTCTTGGGCCAAACCAATTCCTGAACGCCATGACCCTTGGGGCAATCTATGCCCTCGTCGCCC
>JBDLWN010000082.1:0-17931 GCA_039804225.1 Chloroflexota bacterium | reverse complement strand
ATTGGCAAGGTGATGATTCTGGATTCGCGCTCTGCGGTGAATGCTGGACCGTACCCGACACCATGACCGACGGGGAGGGTTGCAATCCGCACCGGACGAGCGGCTAGTCCGTAGACACGCTCAATGCCGATGGCTGCAGCGGTCATCGTTGGCCGTAGCGCGTTCGGCACAACGCCGAATAGCGCGATGCCAACCCGCGCAACCTGCTGAGTATCACCGATTGTGAGCAGCCCTCCCGATCCCACAAGGTGCGCCTCAAGATCGGGCGCTTGGGCTGCCGCCTGCTCAAGGATCTCCTCTTGTAGGCGCGATCGTTCCACGTTCTCGGCGGCAGTGAGATGGCTCCAGATGCTCCGCAAGAGAACGTTTGGATTACTGCGGAGCACAGCGATCTGGGCTGCGAGATCGTTTGGCAAGATTCCGTCGCGACCGAGCCCAGTGTCCACCTCAATGTCAACGCTTAGCGGAGCGAGTCCAGAGAGATCGGCACGCATGATCTCACGCACCACGGCGGGTGATGAGGCTGTGACCCCAATGCCTGCTACGGCAGCGTCGCGCAGGTGGGCGGGAGCAACGCGCCAGAGGGCTCGTATCGGCCCAGTAATGCCAGCGTCACGGAGTTCTTGCGCCTCATCAAACGTGGCAACAAGTACGGCGCGCGCGCCCGCGTCGAGGGCAGCGCGCGCGACAGGCACGGCACCAAGGCCGTAGGCATCTGCCTTGAGCACCACGTCAAGATGACCTCCAGCCGGGAGCTTCCCTTTGAGGGCGCGGACGTTCGTTGTAATGGCATCGAGTCGAACCTCTACCCAGGCATCACGCCCAAGCGCTGGAAGGCCAGCCTCTTGAATTCGTTCAGGGAGCCCGCTCATGCCTGCGGTTTCCCTACCGGCTCCGCAAGGAGGGCCAGCTCCTCGCGTCGAAGCGCTTTAATTCGCTCGATCCGTGCGAGGAGCGCCGTCTCGGCGGCATCGAGGTCTTCACCGATCTGCGGCGGAAAGAGGTAACGGCCACCAGCGGTGCGTACGGCATACGCGATCGCAATCGCATATTCGCGTTCGTGGCTAATCGAGAGGGCGACGTGCTGGATGCCGAGCTGCGATGCACGCGCAGCGGCGCGATCGTGGAGGCGCACGGAGGGTTGCCCAGTGGGAAGGCGCTCTACTTCAATCTCCTGCCAGCCGATACCACGCACGCCAAGGCCGAGCACCTTGGAGACTGCCTCCTTTGCAGCCCAACGTCCAGCCATCGTCTCGGGCCGGCCGCGAACATACGAGCGCTCTGCGGCGGTCAGTACCCGCAGCTCGAACCGCTCTGGATGGCGCCGTAAGACGTTTGCAATCCGGTCCACGCGAATGATGTCAATGCCGATCTCTGGCGTGCTCGCGGCGTGCTCTCCCCCGTCCATCACTCGACGGTGACGGACTTCGCGAGATTCTTTGGCTGATCAATGTCAGCACCCGCGAGGAGTGCCATCTCATACGAGAAGCGCTGCAACGGGATGGTTGCAATCAACGCAGCAATCTCTGGGCGGCCGGCGGGGATCACCACGGCCTCCGTGGCAAAGCTCTTCCAATCGTCCACACCCGAAACTACAGCGATTACCGGAGCTGAGCGGGCCTGCGACTCCATCAGGTTGCTGACAAGCTTTGGCAGCACAGGGGAGTTCAACACCACCGCCACCACCGGATGATCAGCACCAAGGAGACTAATCGGACCATGCTTCATCTCTCCAGCGGCGATCCCCTCGGCGTGGATGTACGCGAGCTCCTTCAGCTTTAGCGCTCCCTCAAAGGCGGTGGCAACCCCTGCGCCACGGCTCACAAACATAAACCCACTTGCGCCGAAATACTTCTTTGCAATTGCTGGGAGTGCGTCTGACGCGTCGAGTGCAGCCGAAGCCATGGCAGGGATCGTCAGCAGTTCGGTCGACCAGGAGCGCAGATCCTCTGCGGTAAGAACGCCTGCACGGCGGGCCAGATCAAGCGTCACGAGAAGGGTGACAAGCGCCTGCGAAGTGTAGCTTTTCGTCGCTGCAACGGAGATCTCTGTGCCGGCTTGGAGAAGGACCACTGCATCTGCCTCACGCGTCAACGAGGAGCCTGCGGCGTTTACGATGGCGAGAACGGTGGCGCCAGCAGCCTTCGCCACTCGCACTGCACCCAGCGTGTCGGCTGTTTCACCGGACTGCGAGACCGCAATGACCAAGTTCGCCGGACTGAGAGCGGGTGGATCGTAGCGGAATTCGCTGGCAACCGTCACACGCACTGGTACGCGCAAGAGACGCTCTGCAAGTGTCGCCGCCGTGAGTGACGCGTAGTATGCCGAGCCACAGGCAACGAACTCTATAGATCGCGCTGCGGCGAGAGCGGGGGCGATCGCGTCAAGCTCGCTGATTGCCACCCCATCAAGAGAAACTCGTCCCAGCATGGCCGCAGAGAGTGCCCGTGGTTGCTCATCCATCTCCTTGCGCATGAAGTGGGCGTACCCCTCTTTACGTGCCGCAGCACCATCCCAGGTGATCGTTTCAACTTTGGGGACGAACGTTACGCCAGTGGAGTCGTACAGGGTGATTCCGCCGCGCTGAAGATCTGCAAGGTCGCCGTCTCGCAAAAAGATGATCTTGTTGGTGTGCTCGAGCATGGCGACAGGATCGGAGGCAAGGAACTGCTCGCCTTCACCGAGCCCGACGGCAAGTGGCGCCTCGCGTCGCGCAGCGATGATCCGGCCAGGCTCGCCGCGGTGCATGACGACGAGTGCCCACTGCCCATGTAGCCGAGGTAGAACAGCCGCCACCGCTAGGCGAATATCACCCTGGTAGGCGTCTTCGATCAGATGGGCGATTACCTCGGTGTCAACGTCGCTGGAAAGGGTGTGTCCCTTCCCCATTAGCTCCCGCTGCAGTTCAGCGTAGTTCTCAATAATCCCGTTGTGGATGATGGCGATCTCACCGTGCTCATCCATGTGGGGGTGGGCGTTCAGGTCGGTTGGCGCACCATGGGTGGCCCAACGCGTGTGGGCGATGCCAGCCACTGAACCGGTTGGCAGCTCATCAAGGACACTTTCAAGATTAGCGAGGCGGCCCGCACGCTTGCGCATAGAGATCTCGCCCCCAGTTGCCGCAACGGCGATTCCCGCGGAGTCGTACCCACGGTACTCAAGAAGGCGCAGCCCCTCAATCAACGTCGTTGAGACGTCGCGTGAGCCGATATAGCCGACGATCCCGCACATAGCGGTAGTCTACCGCCCGCGTACAAGGCTCGCGGCAACCTCAATCAAGCGCTCAACGGCGGCGCTGACGGCAGCGTGATCTGGGCCCTCGCCCATCACCCGAAGTACGGGCTCCGTCCCAGAGGGGCGCACAAGGACGCGTCCACCTGTCTGTGCGAGTGTCTCCTCGGCCTGGCGAATGGCACTCTGGAGTTCAGGCTTCATAAGGAGTTGCTCCCCCTCACCTGGAGGCACCGGCACCGTTCGCTGGATCTGTGGATCCAGGGGGACGGCATCAGCTATCGCCCCAACGGGCGCCCCCGCGCGGGCCACAAGTCCGAGCACGGTGATCGCACTGATGAGCCCATCACCAGTCGGCGAAAGCTCTGTGAAGAGGAGGTGGCCACTTTTCTCGCCACCGAAGCCACCCGTACCAGCGGCGAGTCGCTCGGCAATGTGTCGATCGCCAACGGGGGTGCGCTCTAGGGTGATCCCATGGGCGGCAAGATGGCGCTCCACGCCACTATTCGTCAATACCGTGGCAACGGCGCGTTCAGACCCAGCCACTCCCCGCCGCTTCCGGTCGAGGGCGATGAGGGCGATCAAAACGTCACCATCAACCGCTCGCCCAGTCGCATCAACTACGACACAGCGATCTGCGTCGCCATCGAGTGCAATCCCGAGATCGGCACCGTGCGCACGCACCTGTTCGCCGAGCGCGGCGGGGTCGGTTGCGCCAACGCCATCATTGATAACGCCGCCCCCCATCGCAAACGGTAGGACTGTGGCGCCAGTGGCGGCGAGCGCTGCAACGGCGAATGGCGTGGCCGCGCCATGCGCTGCATCCACCACCACGCGCAGTCCTGCAGCATCAACCGTTTGCGCGAGTGCACCCAGGATCCGCTCGTAACGCCGCCGATACTCCTGGGCCTCAGCTTCGTGTGCAACCGATGGGGCGGCCACGCGCATCGGTTGGGCGAGGGCGATCTCCATCGCCGCCTCAAGTGCACGCTCCTCATCATCTGGAATCTTGCGCCCATCACGCGCGAGCACCTTCAAGCCGTTGTACTCGACTGGATTGTGCGAGGCGGTGACGACCACGCCGCAGGCGGCACGCGGTTCTCCAGCAACGATTGAGGCGAGCCCTGGCGTTGGAATAACGCCAATATCAATGACCGTGCCGCCGTGTGCCTCAATGGCGCCGGCAAGCGCGCTCGCCAACGCGGGACCGCTCGGTCGAGTGTCTCGGCCAATAAGCACGAGCCCTGCTGGGTGCTGCTGCATCAGGGCAACGCCAAGTGCGGCAGCTAGTTCAACGGTAAGTGTCTCGCCAGCGATCCCGCGGATCCCATCGGTGCCGAAGCGAACCGTGGTCACGGTGTTCCTTGCGCTAGATCAGCGCTTGGTGAACTGCTTCGCCTTGCGTGCGCGTCGGAGACCGTACTTCTTACGCTCCTTGGCGCGCGGATCGCGCGTCAGGAATCCAGCCTGGCGGAGCGGAAGTCGATATGCCTCTGGGTCAGCGGAGAGGAGTGCGCGGGAAATGCCGTGGCGGATTGCGCCAGCCTGGCCAGAGATTCCGCCGCCCTCAACCTTCACCATCGCATTGAAGCGACCTTCGGTGCCGGTGACACGGTATGGGGCAAAGACTTCGGACTGTGGAACCGCGCCACCGAAGTGCTGCTCGTAGGTGCGTCCGTTGATCACGATCTGACCCTCACCTGCAACGAGTCGTACTCGTGCAATAGAGGTCTTGCGGCGACCGGTTCCCTGGTAGTACGGCAAACTGGCCACGCTCTTCTCCTTCGGGCTCACGCGAGGGGCTCCGGCTTCTGTGGAGCGTGCGGATGATCCGCATCGGCATAGACCTTCAACTTACGAATCTGAGCATTGCCAAGCTTCGTCTTCGGAAGCATTCCCTTGACGGCGCGACGAATCGCCTCGTTTGGCTTCCGCTTCAGCAGATCGCCGAGGACCTCCATGCGGTAACCGCCTGGCTGGCCCGAGTGAGAGTGGTACTTCTTCGAGAGGAGTCGGTCACCGGTCACGACCAGCTTCGCGGAGTTGATCACGATCACGAAGTCGCCTGAGTCGAGGTGGTCAGCGAAGGTTGGCTTCCCCTTCCCCATCAGCGTCGAGGCCACCTTAGTCGCGAGTCGGCCAAGGGTCTGACCCTCAGCATCGATCACGAACCAGCGGCGCTCGATTTCAGCGGCGCGAGGTGTCCAAGTCTTCGTGTTCATCTGATCCTCCTAGATCAATTCAAGCTGCACGAGCGGCGCCGAGTCACCCTGGCGGATGCCAATCTTGGTGATCCGGCAGTAGCCCGAGGTGCGGTTCGCATACTTAGGCACGATCTCATCAAAGAGCTTCTCGACCACGAGCGGCTCTTCTGGCAGAGCTGCAATCACAGCGCGGCGGGCCGAAAGGCCACCCTTCTTGGCGAGCGTGATGATCTGCTCAACCTGCGGACGAATCTCCTTGGCCTTGGCCTCGGTCGTCTGGATGCGCTCGTAGCGCAAGACAGAAACAATCAGGTTCTTGTACAGCGCGAGGCGCGGCCCCTGCTTCCGGGAGAGTTTCCGTCCGCCAATCGCGTGCGAGGTCATTAGGCCTTCTCCTCTTCGTCGTCGCTCTCGTCTTCGTCGAAGATGGCGTCGGCAGGAATGGTGCTCGCCGGTACATCGAAACCGCGCTCAACGAGCTTCTCGCGAACCTCGTTCAGGCTCTTCTGACCAAAGTTGCGCAACTTGAGGAGCTCCATTTCGCCGCCATCGAGGGCGGTGAGGAGCTGGCGCACTTTGAGGATGCCCGCGCGCTTCAGTGCGTTGTAGGCGCGCATTGGAAGATCAAGGTCTTCAATGGAGAGGTCGAGCAGGTTGCCGCCGGCCTCTGCCGCTGGCGCAGCCACTGGGGCCTCGCCGAGACCGGAGAAGGCCGTGAACTGACCAACGAGGATTGCCGCAGCCTTACGCACTGCTGCCTCTGGCGTAATCGTGCCATCAGTCTCGATTTCAAGGATGAGTTTCTCGCGGTCAACGTCCTGGCCGACGCGGGTGTTCTCAACGGTAAAGTTGACCTTGCGAACTGGGGTGAAGATCGCGTCGACGCTCATCACGCCACGTGGTCGTACTTCGCCCTCAGGGTCTGCATCAACGCGGTCCGACGAAACGTACCCAACGCCGGTCTCAACAACGAGGGTGGCCTCAATGGCCGCCTTGTCGGAGTCAAGCGTTGCAAGCACCAGCTCTGGGTTGACGATCTCAACCTGGCCGTTTGGCTTGATGTCGCCAGCGGTGACCGGGCCCGCCCCCTTCTTGGAAAGGGTGAGCTCAATGCGCTCCTTCGCAAAGCTGCGAAGGCGAATCTTCTTGACGTTGAGGAGGATCTGAACGACGTCCTCACGAACGCCTGGCAGTGAGGAGAACTCCTGCATGACGCCATCGATCTGCACAGCGGTGACGGCGGCACCTTCCAGCGATCCGAGAAGGACGCGGCGTAGTGCGTTGCCGAGGGTGACGCCGTAGCCTGGCGCGAATGGGCCAGCCTCGTACTTGCCGTACGAGCCAAGCTCCTCGAGCGGGGCGATCTTGGTGGTCAGTGCATCGGACATGTTCTCTCTCCCTCTTACCGCGAGTAGAACTCGACGACGAGTTGTTCATTGAAGTCGCCCGGCATCTGATCGCGCCGCGGAGCAGCGACCACCGTACCGGTCAACTTGGTGGCATCCACGCGGAGCCACTCCTGCATGCCATTTCCTGCAAGGTTGCCCGCGGCCTCCTTGAATGGTCCAATGTCGGCTCGACCTTCGCGAACCGTGACTACGTCGCCTGGCTTCAACGAATATGACGGAATGTTGACCGCCTGACCGTTGACTGCTAGGTGTCCGTGCGTAATCAACTGGCGAGCCTGGTCTCGCGAGGTGGCGAGTCCGAGGCGGTAGACGACGTTGTCGAATCGCAGTTCAAGAAGGCGAAGGAGGTTCTCACCGGTCACGTCGGTGCCGCGCTCAGCAGCCTCAAAGAGGCGGCGGAACTGGGTCTCGCCAATGCGATAGACGCGGCGCATCTTCTGCTTCTCGCGGAGTTGGAGGCCGTAGTCACCAACCTTGCGGCGGCGCATCATGTGCATGCCTGGGGGGGTCGGGCGCTTCTCAAATGAGCACTTCTTCGTATAGCAGCGCGCCCCCTTCAAGAAGAGCTTCGCGCCCTCTCGACGGCACTGGCGGCAGACTGGTCCGGTATCTCGACCCATGCTTCTACTCCCCTAGACTCGGCGCTTCTTTGGAGGACGGCAGCCATTGTGTGGCAGCGGCGTCACATCGGTAATTGCAGTGATGTCGAGGCCCGCGGTCTGAAGGCCGCGGATTGCCTGCTCGCGTCCGGCGCCTGGTCCCTTTACGAAGACGGCAACGGAGCGAAGTCCGTGCTCCATGGCCTTGCGTGCGGCTGCCTCAGCTCCGAGCGATGCGGCGTATGGCGTGCTCTTACGAGAGCCCTTGAAGCCTGCGACGCCGCCCGAACCCCACGAGAGCACCGCGCCGGTCAAGTCGGTGATGGAGACGAGCGTGTTGTTGAACGACGCAGCAATGTGCACATGGCCTACAGGCACGTTCTTCTTCTCGCGACGTCGGACCTTCGGTGCGCGCTTCTTCTTCTCTTCAGCCATCTCTCTACCTACTTCTTCTCAATCTTCTTGCCGGCGACGGTCTTACGGGCGCCACGGCGCTGTCGTGCGTTGGTCTTTGTGCGCTGTCCGCGCGACGGTAGGTTCTTGCGATGTCGGGTGCCACGATAGGTGCCGACTTCGATGAGACGCTTGATGTTCATGGCGATCTCACGGCGCAGGTCACCCTCGACCTTGCGACCCTTGTCGATGACTTCGCGGAGCCGGTTGACCTGGTCTTCGGTGAGGTCGCGCACGCGCGTGTCTGGATTGATGGAGGTCTGCGCCAAGATCTTCTGGCTGGTGGTTAGGCCGATGCCGAAGATGTAGGTAAGGGCGATCTCAACACGCTTCTCGCGCGGAATATCAACGCCTGCAATACGAGCCATCAGTTAACCCTGTCGCTGCTTGTGCTTTGGGTTTTCGCAAATGACCATGACGCGTCCGTGCCGCTTAATCACGAGGCACTTGTCACAACGAACCTTGACCGACGCAGATACTTTCACTCGTTCTCCTGCTGTGAGCGGCGCACCGCTCGTGCTCCTACTTCAACCGGTAGGTGATCCGACCCTGGGTCAGATCGTATGGCGAGAGTTCGACCTTCACCCGATCACCTGGAAGGATTCGGATGAAATTCGTCCGAAGCTTTCCGCTGATATAGGCGCGGATCCGGTGGCCGTTTTCAAGCTCAACCACGAACGATGTGTTCGGTAGCGGCTCCACAACGGTCCCCTCGACCTCGATCGAATCTTTCTTCGCCAACAAACCCCCGATCAGAACGCGTTACTGGATCTCGGAAGACCGAGACGGCGCGCTACGGAGTCCGCAGACGCGCGAAGGGAAACAATAGCAGAGCCCCACGATCCCCGCACATAGGGGGCGCTCATGACCCCCTCGTGAGGATGGTGGAGCCCCCCGCCACGATGGCGATGCTGTCCTCCCAGTGGGCCGCGAGGCTCCCATCAATTGTTACAACTGTCCACTCGTCGTCCATGACCCCCACCTCGGGTGAGCCGAGGGTGAGCATCGGCTCGATCGCGAGGCAGTGCCCCTCAGCCAGGGTCAAGCTTCTGCGACCAGTTCGGTAGTTGGGGACCTGCGGGGCCTCGTGCATGGCACGGCCGATGCCGTGGCCAACATAGGGACGGACAATTCCGTACCCCGCCCGCAGGGCGACATCCTCAATGGCGCCAGAGATCTCTTCAATGGTGGCCCCTGGCCGGGCGGCGGCGATGCCAGCATCCAGCGCCTCACGAGTCACCGCCACCAGGCGCTTCGCCTCCGGGGAGCCTTCGCCCACCACAAAGCTGCGTGCCCCGTCGGCATGCCAGCCGTCCCAGATAGCCCCCGCGTCAATAGAGACGAGCATCCCCTCCTTGATCTCGCGGTCACCAGGAATGCCATGGACGACCTCACTATCGAGCGAGATGCAGATAACGGCGGGGAAGCCGTGGTACCCCTTGAAGTTTGAAGTTGCGCCGTGGCGTGTGATGCAGCGCTCCGCGATCGCATTGAGCTCCGCCGTGCTCGCACCTGGAATCGCCGCCTCCTGAATCAGATCATGAATTTCAGCAACGATGTCGCCCGCGCGGCGCATTGAGGCAATCTCGCTCGGGCTCTTGCGCGTGATTGCACCCATGGCTAGGCCGTCAGTCCAGCGGCCGCAGCGGCGAGGGCAAGGCGGCCCTGGACCTCGTCAATGGCGCCGACGCCGTTCACTTCAGTGAGCCTGCCAGATGAGCGATAGAGCTCCACCACGGAATCAAGTGCGGCAAGCTGATTCGCCAGTCGCGCTGCAACCGTCTCCGGCGCGTCGTCACTCCGCGTGATCAGCGTCGAACCACACACATCGCAAACACCAGCACTCTGCGGCGGACGGCTCAGGAGGTGATAGGAGCGGCCACACGAGGGGCAGACTCGCCGAGCAGTCAGGCGCTCTTCAAGGATCGCACGGTCAACCCTTAGTAGTACGGCGCTGATCGCGCGACCACTCGCCGCATACGCAGCATCAAGCGCCGCCGCCTGTGCTGGATTGCGCGGAAAGCCGTCTAGGATGACGCGACGTGCTGCATCTGGCTTGGCGAGCCGCGCTTGAATCATGTCGATCGTAACTTCGTCGGGCACCAGCTGACCAGCGTTGATGAACTGCTGTGCGGCAAGACCGAGCGGCGAGCCAGCTGCAATCTCTGCGCGGAAGAGGTCGCCAGTCGCAACGTGGGCTGCCCCCGTTGCTGCGGAGAGTGCCTCCGCTTGCGTCCCCTTCCCTGCGCCTGGGGCGCCGAGAAGGACGAGGATCACTTAATGAAACCCTCATAGTTTCGCATCAACATCTGCGCCTCGAGCTGCTTCATTGTTTCCACCACAACGCTCACTGCGATCAGAAGGCCAGTACCGCCGAGGCTTACTCCAAGGCCACCGAGATCACCGAAGAGTGTAGAGAGCGCATATGGCGATACCGCAATGAAGCCCAAGAAGAGTGATCCGAGCAGGGTGATGCGTGTCACCACCTTCCCGAGATACTCCTGCGTTGGCATGCCTGGTCGAATACCTGGGATGTAGCCGCCATTTTTGCGCAGCTGATCGGCCGTTTCATCAGGTTTGAAGGTAAATGCCGTGTAGAAGTAGGTGAACGCCACCGTCAGAATGAAGTAGAACGGAAGGTAGACAAGCTCGTTCTGTGGTCCAAGTGTGTCAACGATCCACTGGGCTCCGGCCTTCACCCAATCTACTTCTGAGGCGGTGAAGTAGCCGGCGATCTGGGCTGGGAAGAGCAGGATGCTCATGGAGAAGATGATCGGGATTACGCCAGCCTGGTTCACCTTGAGGGGAAGGAATGTGCGACCACCCTGGTAGACACGATTGCCGCGGACGCGGCTCGCATACTCAACCGGAATACGTCGCTGCCCTTCAGTGATCAGGATGATCCCAGCAACGGCGGCAGCACCGAGGACAACGAAGGCCAGCAAAACAGCAAGGTCAGGGGCGCTGAAGAATTCCTGAATTGCACCTGGTACGCGGCCGATGATGCCGGCGAAGATGATGAAGCTGATCCCGTTACCGATCCCACGCTCGGTGACCAGCTCGCCGATCCACATCAGCAGCAGCGAACCCGTTGTAAGGATCACGATCTGCACGAGCGTCTCTGGGCTGGCGAGGTCAAAGCGTGTGGTCAGCACATTCTGGCTGTTGAGGAGAGCGAGGAAGGCGTAGCTCTGCAGCGCCGCAAGCGGCACGGTCAGGTAACGGGTGTACTGGTTGATCTTGTTTCGGCCGTACTCACCCTCGCGGCTGAGTTCGATCAGGCGCGGTACCACGCCGCTCATGAGCTGCATGATGATTGAGGCGTTGATGTATGGGTTCAGGCCCAGGCCAACGACGCTGAATCGTGCGAGCCCACCACCTGAAAAGAGATCGAGGAGGCCGAAGAGGGCGTTGTCCTGGAAGAAATCTGAGAGGGCGGCCGGATCGGCACCCGGGACTGGCACATGACTAAGTAGTCGGAAGACCACGAGCATGGCAGCAACGAAGAAGAGCTTGCGTCGAATTTCTGGGGTTCGGAACGCATTCACTAGAGTGTCAATCATCGTTCCTCTCCTTCCCCGTTATTCGTAGGCAGAATGGCCTACTGCGACCTTAACCTTAGGCGTCTGCGCCGTCGGTCTCTGCGGCCTTCGTGGCGCGCTTTGCAGGAGCCTTCTTTCCTGGTGTTGGAGCGTTCTTGCCAGCCTTCACCCCGACTGGGGCGGCTGAGGCTGGTGTGGCGTTCTCGTACACCGTGATGTCACCGCCAGCGGCCTTGATTTTTGCCACGGCGCTATCGGTGAAGGCGTTTGCGGCAAACAGGATCTTCGTCGAGATCTCACCGGTGCCGAGCACCTTGAGCGGCTTCCCTCGGGTCTTCAGGAGGCCCGCTGCCGCCAGGATGTCAGCATTCACGCTGAGTGGGCTTTCGCCCTTCAGTCGGCCAGCGTCGATCCACTGCTGAATACGGCCAACGTTGACGACGGCAACTTCAACCCGCAAAACGTTGCGGAACCCACGAAGCTTTGGGATGCGGCGATGGATTGGCGTCTGACCACCTTCGAACCACGCTGGGATGCTCCCACCGCTTCGTGAGGTTTGGCCCTTCGTACCGTAACCGGCAGTCTTACCGCGCCCAGCCGCAATACCGCGACCGACACGAATACGCTTCTTCTTTGAGCCCGGTGCTGGCTGCAGATCGTGGAGCTTCACTTGGTCACCTTCGCCTTCTTCACCTTGGCAGGCTTCTTCGCCTTTTGTGCCTTCTTCGTTGCAACGGCGGTTGCTGCGGTCGCAGCTTCGGCGCCGGTCAACTCATCAACCGAGACCAAAAAGTTCACCTGGCGCACCATGCCACGAACGGCCGGATTGTCAGGGAGCAGATTGGAGTCACCGATGCGGTCGAGGCCGAGGGCTCGAATGGTGCCGCGATTTCGCGCGACATGCCCAAGCTCGCTCTTAACTTGCGTGACCTTGATGTACTTCTCAGCCATGGTGCACCTCTGGCGCCGTCTCTTGGCCACCCACGCGAATTCGAACGCGCTTGCCGCGTGCAGCTGAGATCTGCTCAGCGGTGCGCAGCTGCGAGAGCGCTGCGATAGCGGCACGCGTTGCGTTCACGGGGTTTGACGAGCCGTACACCTTGGAGAGGATGTCGTGGA
Organism: Chloroflexota bacterium; assembly: GCA_039804225.1. Lineage (GTDB taxonomy): Bacteria > Chloroflexota > Limnocylindria > Limnocylindrales > Limnocylindraceae > Limnocylindrus. The sequence goes on along the minus strand of JBDLWN010000082.1, from coordinate 5,374 downwards.
TCCCTGCTGAGGTGATGATCGCGCGAATTGCGCCACCGGCAATCACGCCCGTTCCCTGCGAGGCCGGCTTCAGCATCACGCGGCTGGCGGAGTGCTCGGCCGACACCTCATGCGGAATGGTGGTGCCGAGGAACGGCACGCGAATCAAGTTCTTCTTCGCGTCTTCGGTTCCCTTGCGAATTGACTCTGGCACCTCACCGGCCTTGCCGATGCCGACGCCAACGTGTCCCTGGCCATCGCCAACGACGACGAGCGCAGAGAAGGTGAAGCGGCGTCCGCCCTTCACTACCTTCGCTACGCGGTTGATCTGCACGACCTTCTCTGCGAGGGTCAGCTTTGACGCGTCAATTCTCGCCATCTCAGTGCCCTCCTAGAACTCAAGCCCGGCAGCCCGGGCAGCGTCTGCGAGCGCCTTGAGGCGCCCATGATATTTAAATCCAGCGCGGTCGAAGACGACCTTCGCCACACCAGCGGCCTTAGCGCGCTCGGCAACGAGGGTTCCAACTTCGGCGGCCTCCTGCACCTTTGTGCGCTTGGCGTCGCCCTTGACCTTTGCGTCAAGCGTAGAAGCTGCCGCCAGGGTCTTCCCGGCTGCGTCGTCAATCACCTGCGCGTAGATGTGGTTCAGGCTGCGGAAGATCGCGAGTCGCGGTCGTGCTGCTGAACCCTCAACCACCAGTCGAATGCCAGCGTGGCGGCGCTTACGCGACGCGACGCGTGTCGTTACACGGCTCACTTGGCACCAACCTTTCCGGCCTTACCGGCCTTGCGGCGGATGACCTCGTCGACGTACTTAATGCCCTTCCCCTTGTATGGCTCAGGCTTGCGGAGGGAACGGATCTCTGCGGCGATCTGGCCGACAAGCTCCTTGTTGGCACCGAGAACGGCGACCTTCGTCTGGCCGTCAACTTCAAAGCTGATCCCCGCTGGAGGGTTGATTTCAATCGGGTGGCTGTAGCCGAGGGCCAGGGTCAACTTGTTCCCCGCCTTGGCAGCGCGGTAGCCGACGCCGTTGATCTCAAGATCGGTACGGAAGCCGGTGGCGACACCCTCAACCATATTGGCGATAAGGGTGCGGCAGAGTCCGTGCATGGAGCGGTTGGTCTTGCTGTCATCGGGACGCGTCACGGTAATCACATCCGCCTCAAGGGTGAATGTGACTGCGCCAGGGATCTCACGAGAGAGGGTCCCTTTCGGTCCGGTGACCGAAACAGTTCGACCCTCAATGGTGACCTTCACCCCTGCTGGTACAGCGATGGGCTTGCGTCCGATTCGTGACATCAGTCCCCTCCTCTACCAGACGTAGGCGAGGATCTCGCCGCCGAGCTGGGCCTTGTGGGCCTGCGCTCCGGTCATGATCCCCTTTGATGTGCTCAAGATGACAACTCCGAGGCCGCCGAGCACGCGCGGAATCTCTGTCTTACCAGCATAAACCCTTAGGCCAGGCTTGCTGATGCGCTTGAGGCCTGAGACGACCGGCACCTTGCCATCGACGTATTTCAGGGTGACCTGGAGGTAGTTCTCTGGGCCCTTCTTCGTCTCCACGAACGAGGCGACGAACCCCTCATCCACGAGGATGCGGGCCATCTGGAGCTTCAGCTTGGAGGCTGGAACGAGCACCTCCGCATGCCGGGCGCGCGACGCGTTCCGGATGCGAGTGAGCATGTCTGCAATTGGATCAGTGACGTTCATATTCTCACCAACTCGACTTCGTGACGCCCGGGATCATTCCGACCAGGGCACGCTCTCGGAAACAGATTCGGCAGAGGCCGAATCGGCGGATGAATGCTCGTGGACGCCCACAGAGGGCGCAACGGCTGTACTTCCGCGTAGAAAACTTTGCCGGCGCTGCCGACTTGAGTACCAACGACTTCTTCGCCATCTCAGCCCCCTCAGTTCGCGAACGGCATGCCGAGCAGAGAGAGGAGCTTCTTGGACTCCTCATCGCTCTTTGCCGTCGTTACGATTGTGACCTCGAGACCTCGAAGTCGGTCAATCTTGTCAAACTCCACCTCAGGGAAGGAGAGCTGCTCCTTCATGCCCAGGGTGTAGTTGCCACGGCCATCGAAAGACTTGCCTGACACGCCGCGGAAGTCGCGGATTCGTGGCAGGGCGACGCGGGTGAGTCGCTCGAGGAAGTCCCACATGCGCTCTCCTCGAAGGGTGACCTTCGCGCCGATTGGGTTCCCCTCGCGGACCTTGAAGGTCGCGATGGACTTCTTCGCCTTGGTGACAATCGCTCGCTGGCCAGTGATCAGGGCGAGATCGCCCACGGCCGCATCAACCGCCTTGGCGTTCGTCAGCGCCTCACCGAGACCGATGTTGACCACGATCTTCTCGAGGCGTGGCACCTGCATCGCGTTCGTGTAGCCGAACTCACTCTTCAGGGTAGGAATCACTTCAGTGGTGTAGCGCTGCTTCAGCTCGCTCACTTGGCAGCCTCCTTCTTGCCACCGATGACGGTGCCGCAGCGGCCACAGAGGCGCTGCTTCTTCCCGTCGGCGGTTCGGCCCGCCTTCAGACGGATAGGTCGGTCGCACTTCGGGCAAACCACAGCAACCTTGGCAAGGGCGAGCGGCATGGCCACCTCGATGATCCCACCCGGCTCAACTGTTGGCGCCTGTGAGCCGTTCGCCATCTTCTGACGTGGCTTCTGATGCTTCTTCGCGATGTTCAGGCCGGCCACGACAACCTTGCCTGGAGCCACGAGGCGCTCAACGCTGCCACGCTTCCCTGCATCCTTGCCGCTCAGGACCGAAACGGTGTCGCCCACGCGGATCTCCGTTGTCGTCTCGTATACCGAACGCATCAGAGCACCTCCGGCGCGAGTGAAATGATCTTCATGTAGTCCCGATCGCGCAGCTCGCGCGCCACTGGCCCAAAGATGCGGGTGCCTCGTGGGTTGCCGTCAGCGGCAATCAGCACGGCGGCATTCTCGTCGAAGCGGATCACGCTGCCATCAGGTCGCGAGATCTCCTTCACGGTACGAACGACAACTGCCTTCACAACATCGCCCTTCTTCACGCCCGCATTTGGCGTGGCTTGCTTCACTGCTGCGACGATCACGTCGCCAACAAACGCAGTGGTTGCACGACCGCGACCGAGGATGCGGAAGCACTCAATCACCTTTGCGCCAGAGTTGTCTGCGACGCGGAGACGGGTACCGGTCTGAATCACAGTGCCCCCTCCTGCGACTCGCCGCGCTTCACAACCTTGACCAGTGTCCAGCGCTTGCGGGCGCTGAGTGGTCGAGACTCTTCAACGGTGACGAGGTCGCCAACCTTGGCATCGTTGAGCTCGTCGTGCGCCATAAATCGAGCGGTTCGGCGAATGACGCGCTTGTAGATAGGGTGCTGCGCGAGGCGCTCTACAGAGATCACGATCGTCTTGTCACCCTTATCGCTGACAACACGTCCGGTCTGTGTCTTGCGCTTTCCTAGATGCTGCTCGCTCATAACTCCCCCTATGCCTTCTGTGCGGCCTGGCGCTCGGCCAGGACCATCAGCAGGCGCGCGATGGTCTTACGCGTCTTGTTCACGACACTCGTGTCTTTCAACTGGCGGGTCGACAGCTCGAATCGAGCCTGCCAAAGGTCGCGCTTCGCATCGGCGATTGCCTGAACCAACTCAGCATCAGTCATGTTTCGGACCTGGGCGATCTCAATCATGCCTCGTCCTCCTTCGCGGGCTTCACTGGCTTCACGAGTTCAGGCTCCTTAGGCGCCGCTGCGCCAGAGGCAGGAGCCTCATCGATAGTTGGGATGCCGAGTGCGACCTTCTGGAGGAACTTCTTGCCGAATACGACCTCGCCAAGCTCGGCCGAGCGCTCCACGATCACCGTGCTCACAGGGAGCTTCATGCTGGCGAGGCGGAAGGCCTCAACAGCCTCTGGCCGCGTGACGCCAGCGATCTCAAAGAGAATGCGCCCTGGCTTGACCACCGCAACCCACTGGTCTGGTGCGCCCTTACCAGAACCCATGCGGGTTTCGGCAGGCTTCTTCGTGATCGGCTTATCAGGAAAGATGCGGATCCAAACCTTGCCACCGCGGTTGATCTGGCGCGTCATTGCGCGACGAGCAGCCTCAATCTGCCGGGCGGTCACCCATGCTGGCTCGGTGGTGGCAATACCGAAGTCGCCGAAAGCCACGGTGCGACCGGACTTAGCGGGACCGGACATGCGGCCTCGCTGCACCTTGCGCCACTTGACTCGCTTCGGCATCAACATGGTTATGCCCCCGATCCTGCGTTTTCAGAGAGCGGCTTTGGCTTCAGCACATCGGCTGGAGCGTCGCCACGATAGATCCAGACCTTCACGCCAATCTGACCGAAGGTGGTCGTAGCGTGGAAGACGGAGAAGTCGATATCGGCACGAAGCGTGTGGAGCGGAAGTCGGCCGTCGCGATCCCACTCGGTGCGGCTCATCTCTGCGCCGCCGAGTCGTCCAGAGACCATGATCTTCACGCCCTTCGCGCCAGCCTTCATCGAACGCTGGATCCCCTGCTTCAACGCCTTGCGGAAGGCGATGCGTCGGACCAACTGTGCGCCGATGGATGCGGCTACGAGGTAGGCGTCGAGGTCTGGCTGTCGGATCTCCTTGATTTCCAGCTTGACCTTGCCGGCGCTAATCTCACCGATCGCAGCACGAAGCACTTCAACATTTGCACCACCCTTGCCGATCACCACACCGGGCTTGGCCGAGTGGACGGTCACGGTGACGTAGTTCAATCCGCGCTCAATCTCAACCTTTGAGATGCTGGCCGCAGCCAACTTGACGTCGATCAACTTGCGAATGCGCAGGTCTTCCTGGAGGAGCTTGGTGTAGTCCTTGTCGGCGTACCACTGGGCAGACCACGTCTTCGTGATGCCGAGTCGGAAGCCTACTGGGTGAACCTTCTGTCCCATAGTTAGGCCTCCTTTGCGCTTACGACTACGGTGATATGGGTCATTGGCTTGTGAATGGCGAAGGCCCGGCCCTGCGCGCGAGGACGGAAGCGCTTCAACGTTGGACCTTCGTCGGCACTAGCGTCGACCACGAAGAGGCGGTCGACCGGAATGCTGTGGTTCGCCTCGGCATTGGCCGTTGCGCTCCTCAGTACGGAGGCAACATCGCGAGCCGAGGAGTGCGGCAGGAAGCGCAAGATCGCCGTGGCATCAGCCACAGACTTTCCCTTGATTGCTCGCACCACGAGCTGGGCACGGCGGGTTGAACCGCGCACGTACTTCGCTGTTGCCTTCACGCGAATGCTCACGAGGCCACCGCCGTCGTGCGATCATCGCGCTGGTGACCCTTGAAGGTGCTTGTTGGTTTTATTTCTGATTTGCTATGGTCTTAAATATTGTCTGTTATTAACATTTGGTATTGCTTATTATGGTTG
>JBDLWN010000081.1:0-4549 GCA_039804225.1 Chloroflexota bacterium | reverse complement strand
CGGCTCAGCGTTGTAGCCAACGATGTCACCGGTGTGCCAAATCGCCGCATCAGGGGCAACGGCATCGATATCGGCAAGCACCGCTTGCAGTGCAGCAAGGTTGGCGTGAATGTCGCTAACGACCGCAATCTTCATAAGGCCCTACCCGCGACGATCGCGGCGAGTGTCACGCAGCCGGGCGAGGAGCCCGAGTCGCCACGCGCCAAGCAACAGCAGTGCAGGAACGCCAACGATCAGTAGTAGCGTGTCGAGTGGCTTGAGCCACTCCTTCACCTGCTCCCAGTTTTGGCCGAGCGCCGCACCACCGCCAATGAGCGCGCTGTTCCAGAGCAGCGAACCAGCGGCGCTATAGAGAAGGAAGCGGCCGAGCGGCATGCGGGCGATGCCAGCGGGGAACGAGATCGCGGTGCGCAGCAGGGGAATAAAGCGGCTCCAGAAGACGATCTTGCCACCGTGCCGCGCGAAGAAGGCATCGGCGCGGTCGAGGTCGGCGGGGTCAATGCGTACGATTCGGCCGAAGCGGTTCAGCAGCGGTCGGCCGCCATAGGCGCCAATGGCGTAGGCGCCCCAGGTGCCGACCAGGCCGCCCAGGGTGGCGGCGGCGATCGTGGGGATCAGGAGCCAGCGCCCCCCGGTGAGCGGCTCGACCGCCGTGGGGTCGGCCACCAGGAAGCCGGCGAAGGGGAGGATGAACTCGCTCGGCACGGGGAAGCTCGAGGCATCCACGGCCATGGCGATCGCTACACCGAGGTAGCCGACCGCCTCATACATGCTCGTGATCAGGGGGATCAGGACCTCATCCAGCCAACTCAACATGCCCTGATCGTGCCAGAGTTCCGCCCGCTATGATTGCGCCATGGATATGTTCACGCTCCCGTTCCTTCACCCAGCTGAGTTCTTTATCTCGCTGGCGATCGGTGGCGGCTTTGTTTACATCTTCCAGAAGGCGGCAATGAGCTCTGAGCAGCGCGAGACAGCCTGGGTTCGCCGCTTCGTGACCGGACCCAACAGCAAGGTGCTGTGGGGAGTCGCCTGGCTGGTATGGGCGGTCGGCTTCGGCCTGCTGCTCAGCACGTTCACCGACAAGACCGCCGAATCACCCTACGGTGCGGTCGGCCTCGTCGCCCTCTTCTCGGGATTCTTCGTGATGATGGGCTTTATCTGGGCGACGATCGGCGAATAGTTCGTTATGGCCCGCCGCCAGCTGACCGCCGCGCTCGCGGCACTTCTACTCATCTCGCTCGCCACGCCAACCGCACCAACGCGCGCGGCAGCAGGAACATCGACCGCCGCTAGCTCCACAGCGGGCCAGGAGTTTGACTCACTCACCGTGACGTTCGCCTATGCGACGCGCGTCGGCGAGGCGCTGTCAAGCGATGGTCGCACGCGCGAAATTGAGATTCCATTGCACGTTCAGCCCGAATTGGCCCTCGCGTCATGGGAGCAAGCTGCGGGTGTACTTGCGGTTATCCCGAACGTTGAGGTCACCACCACAACGCTTCCAAGTGATCCACAGTTCGCGCAGCAGTGGGATATGGGCTCTCCGTTTCCACTTAATCAAAACGGCGGAGCCGCCAACGTAGCTCCTGTATGGGCAAGCGCAACGGGGAGCGGCGCAGTTGTCGCCGTTGTTGATACCGGCGGCACCGCACACCCTGATCTTGTCGCGGCGCAACCGTCGGGCTGGGGCATTGACATGGTCTCAAACACCACGACCGCTGTGGATGGTGATGGCCGTGACACCGACCCCACAGACCCTGGCGACGACTGCGGCTGGGGATCAACATGGCACGGCACGCACGTAGCAGGCACAATTGCCGCGCAACACAATGAAATCGGCGTTGCCGGAATTGCGCCAGATGCATCAATCATGCATGTGCGCGTGCTCGGCCGTTGCGGTGGATCCTTCGATGATGTGATTGATGGCATTCGCTGGGCTGCGGGGCTTCCAACAACATATTGGGGAGCAACGTGGGCATCGCAAGGTCTGCCAAGCAACGAGCATCCTGCAGATGTGATCAACCTCTCCCTTGGAGGTAGTGCGCCATGCTTTTCGACGTTGCAGACAACGATCAGCGAGGCGCGCGCGGCCGGTACGTTGATCGTTGCCGCGGCAGGGAACAGCGATCTTGATGCCTCCTCGTTCGCGCCCGCAAACTGCGAGGATGTGATCACTGTTGCGTCAGTCGGTCGCGTGGGTGGTCGTGCCTACTATTCGAACTTCGGAAGCACGGTGGAGATCGCCGCACCAGGCGGTGACATGTGGCGCGATAGTGGCGTGCTCTCCACCATTGGTCTTGGGCGAACGACGCTCACCGGCTACGGCTACACCAACTACCAAGGCACGAGCATGGCGGCGCCGCATGTTGCGGGTGTGGCCGCACTGCTCTTTGGCATGAACGCTGGCACGTCACCGGCCACGGTTGAATCGGCGATCCTCGCAGCAGCGCGACCATTTGCCGACGATGCGGTGCGCCCCTGTGTGGCGACGAGTGTGGAGCCAACGGGCGCGCAGCGTCGCTGCGGTGTCGGGCTTCTTGATGCGGCACTCGCACTTGGCTTCACGGTGCCGGTGATCTCACTCTTATCCCCGCTAGAGGTAGAGGTTGACGCCACGCTGACCATTGACATCACGACCGATGCGCCCGGTGAGGTGAGCCTCGTTCTTGATCCGACCTCCGCAACGATCTGCTCACTGAGCGGTAGAACGATCACTGCGCTCCAGGTGGGCAGCTGCGTAGTGACGGCAACCTCGGTTGCGACGGATACGGTTGCGGCCGGCTTTGCTCAGAAGGTCATTACGGTTCACGGCATCGCGCAGAGCATTAGTTTCGATGCTGACGGGGCACAAACTGCTACGCCCATTCGTTTTGGCGAGAACCCAGCGCTGACGGCAACGGCGACGTCGGGTCTCTTGGTGAGTTTTACGGGGACGCCCGGCGCCTCGTGTGGGGTCTATTACGACCTCAGCGGGCCCCTCCCGGTTGCCCACCTTGGCTACATGGAGCCCGGCAGCTGCACGATTATCGCGACGCAGTCGGGGAGCGCGCGGTACCGCGCGGCAGAGTCCGTGCAGCGCACCTTCACGATCATTCGCGGGCTGCAGAGCATCAGCACGAATGGTCTGTATAACCGGACCGTAGGTGATGCCCCCTCTTGGCTCGATACCAACTCAAGTCGTGGTCTCCCGGTGGCCTGGACCAGTCAGACCCCAGCGGTCTGCGTGATTGAGCCAACAAGCGGTGGTGTTGCGCTGCGCACCATCGCGAGCGGAACGTGCACAGTGGTCGGCAATCAGAGCGGCAACGCACAATTCGAGCCGGTCACCCTCACGCGCAGCATGACGATCTCGCGCCTCGCACAAGCGCCGATCCGACTCGCCGTGCCGAATCGACTCTATGAGGTGGGCATGCAAGCAACCGTCACATGGAGCGGGGGCAGCTCAACTAGCCCACTCTTCGTGCGCAGTGCAACACCAAAGGTCTGCCAGATGCAGGGGGGTACCGTGCGCTTCGTTGGCGCGGGTACGTGCACGTTGATTGGCAGCAAGGCGGGCAGTACGACGTACTTGCCAATCACGACCAGTATCAGCCGTACCGTTTTCTTACGAGCGCGCGTCACCCAGGCACCGCGCATCAGTCGCGCTGGAAACCTGTTGTACGGCTCCGCGGGAACGTGGTCACTCGGCACCCCACGCGCCACACTTGCCTACACTTGGTGGCGTTGCAGTGGTGCGGAAGGTTCTGGCGGCTGCCGGCAGATCACTGGCGCGAATGCACTGGTGACGCCCGCGACCAGTGAGATGAAGGGCTGGTACGTGAAGTTGCGTGTGCGCGCAACGCACTTGAATCAAGCCTGGACCGAGGTCGAAACCTGGAGCAACGCTCTCTACATCCCGTAGAAGTACACTGCAGCGATGGCCACTCATCGCACCACCATCACCAAAAACAATCCGCGCGACCTGCGCCTCGTCACCGCTGGGCAAGGCGTCTCGCTGATCGGTGACTCCATCACCCAACTTGCACTGCCGATCATGGCAGTTGATATTCTTGGTGCCGACTCGTTCGGCACTGGCGCACTCGGCGCCGCTTCGACACTTGCGTATCTCTTTATTGGCTTACAGGCCGGCGTCTGGGTAGATCGCTCGTCGCGACGTGCATTCCTGCTCGCCGCCGACGCAGTGCGCGTGTTCTTGCTTCTTGCAATCCCGCTTGCCTACTTCCTGAACCTACTCACGCTGCCGCTGCTCATTGCGATTCAAATTGGCCTTGGTGCAGCAACGGTCTTCTTTAACGTGGCGTGGCCGGCATATCTGCCGCGCCTTGCGAACGGCCCCACACTACTCAAGCTCAACGCGCGGATGGCGATCATGGGTGAGGGCGCTGGGTTCGTTGGCCCAGGCCTCGCAGGTGCACTCATTAATCTCTTGAGTGCACCATTCGTGCTAGTGGTGGATGCGATCACCTTCGCGGTGAGCTACGTCACGCTGCGTGCGATTCGCACTCCAGAGCCACCAGCGCCCAAGAAGCGCAACACGCTGGTGCACGAC
>JBDLWN010000080.1:0-6099 GCA_039804225.1 Chloroflexota bacterium | reverse complement strand
CTGGGTGCTGGTGATCGCCTTTGAGATCGCTACTACGCTCTCGGAGTTGAGGGCTGCGCACACCTTGAGCACTTCGGGGCTTGCAGACGAGCCGATTGGAATCCCCGCGTTCCGAAGAATCGCTGCAGACTCCCCCGCTAGCGCTTGGTCATATCCCGAAACGCTAACCCCGAGCGCCTTCGCATGAAGCGCCGCAGCGAGTGCGGCTGTGCCACCAACGCCAATGATGTGCAGGCGTGAGCCGGGTCGCAGAGGGGTCCCTCCACGAGAGGGCTCAAGCCCAGCAGTGATCTCGCTAATGGGGCGCGTCACAAACTACCGATAGTTCTCAAACTGCAGCGGACGCTCAACATCGAGGTCTTTGAGACGTGCCATGACCTCCTGAAGCTCGTCGCGTGACTTACCGGTCACGCGTACCGCCTCACCCTGGATCTGCGTCTTCACCTTCGGAAAGGTATCGCGTATGAATTTGGCAATCTTCTTGGCCGCCACATCATCAAGGCCCTTGCGAAGCTTGACGTGAATTCGGAGGGTGTCTCCGCCTGCTGCTTCAGCCTTCCCCCAGTCGTAGGTTCGCAAGTCAATGCCGCGCTTGACCGACTTTGATTCGAGGATGTCGCGAAGCGCCTTCAGGCGAAGGTCGCCGTCAACACGGATGACAAGTTCGCCCTTCTCCTCTTTAATCTCGGCGGTTGCATCGCGAAAATCGTATCGTGTCGCGATTTCGCGTCGCGTCTGGTCAAGTGCGTTCTTGAGCTCTTGCTCGTCATACTCCGATACGACGTCAAATGAGTTGTCGGCTGCCATGCACTACCTCCTTGAAGATTTCTGGACCTGCCCCGTACTGAGGAAGGCATATGTTTCGGCCTCTGTACCGCTCCCAAGTTCGCTTATGGTACGTCCGTTGAGCAAGATGAGGAGGGCGGAGTAATTCCCGCTGCGGATATCAATGCGCTTCTCGCCCGTAAAGACGAGCTGCGCGCCAGGGGCGATGGTCTTACCTGAAACCCCAATGGTCGGATCAAGTTGCCCGTCAATCCACACGCGGATCCAGGTTGAGAGCGAGCCGCCGGTAACACTCACCGTGACGCCACTGAACGACACGTCCACCGTGCGAGTGGCCTGGCCGAGGGTGCCGTCCGCCGTGGTGATGCTGAAACTCAACGTCCAGCGCCCAGCCGGCAGGGCGATCCCCCCAGTGGCGGCCCCAGTTGCGTTGCTGGTAATCGTGGAAGTGATCAGTCCTCCAGCGGTGTCCGTCGCCGTAATGCTGATCTCGCTGTTCGGGGTGGTCTGAAGTGCGATCGGCACGTCGGCGTTCTCTATGGCGAGGTTGACGGACGGCTGCGTTACGGTGATTTCGGGGGCTACCTTATCTGGAAGCGCCACAACGAACACCCGTGCCTCTGTGGTGCTCGATTCGCCGCCAGTACCGGGCTTCACGGCGCGAGCGACAACCTCCGTGCGGCCAGTGCCGAGGGGAACAAGGAGGCTCCAGAGCCCGCTCTCATCGGCCTCCGTTGTTAGCTGTGCCCCGGCGCTGGTGTTGATGACGATGCTGGCGCGCGCGTCAGCGGTGCCCTTGATCTCAAATGAGAGCGTCCCAGGCTCCAAATTGCTAATCGCTTCTGCCGGATAGTTGATCGCAATTGAGGGAGGCAGCACGAAACGCAAGAGTTGAAGCACCATGAACGTACTGATCAGTAGCACGGAAAGGCCCAGGCCACCCAGCGCCAATAGTCCTCGCGTAGAGCGAATGATGCTTGGTCGAAGTGAGACAAATTGCTCCAATGCAGAGGTCTTCGGTTGCGATCGCGCGGTTGTGGATACCCGTTCGTGAACTACCTCCCCTTGCCACCCCGCTGCGACTGTGGCTGGGTCGAGCCCAAGATAGGCGGCGTAGGTGCGCAGTTGCCCGAGCGCATAGATGCGAGGAGGAAGCTGGCTGTGATCCTCACGTTCAAACGCATCAAGGATTGGGATACGAATTTTCAACGTTGCAGATACTTCTGCAATGGTGACGCCACGTCGTTCACGCGCCTGCCGCAGTCGATCACCGATCTTGGGGGCTTGGGAAGGGGCCTCCTCAGGTCGGCCTGGTTCCCGCGGGTTGAGAGGGGCGAGATCACTCATCGCTTACGCCTCCTCCCCAGGTTCCCCCGCCCTGTTCGCCCCCGCTTCGCCACTCCCAGTGGCATCACTCGTTTCGCTCGCAATCTTGTCGCGATTCACCACTCGTGCCGTTGAGCCATCAAAAGAGCCGATGTAGCCCTTCTCTTCGAGCTGATCAATGATGCGCGCAGCCCTTGCATATCCGATCCGAAGCCGACGCTGCAGCAGCGACGCGGAGGCACGATCATGTTCGGCCACAACCTGCACTGCTTCATCAAAGAGGCGGTCCGTGGGCTCTTCGTCACGGCCACGATCGGCTCCCCCACCACTACCACCACCACGCTCCGCAGCAGCGACGATCCCCAGCTGGTAATCAGGAAGCCCTTGTTCGCGCCAGTGGGTAACCACAGCATTGATCTCTCGATCTGAGACGAACACGCCCTGCATGCGCGTTGGCTTTGGGGCATCGGATGGTTGGAAGAGCATGTCACCGCGACCAATTAGATCCTCAGCTCCCGGCGCATCTAGAACTGTGCGTGAATCAATCTGGCTCGCCATTGAGAAGGCAATCCGGCTTGGAATGTTGGCCTTGATCAGGCCCGTGACGACGTTGACCGATGGGCGCTGCGTTGCGAGGATCAGATGGATTCCTGTTGCGCGCGCCTTCTGCGCGATCCGAACGATGGATTCCTCCGTCTCTCTTCCATCCTGCATCATCAAGTCCGCCAACTCGTCGATGATGATCACAATCGAATACATTCGGTCGTTTACATCCTCCCGGCTGGCGTTGTAACCCTCAAGATTGCGGGCTCCAGCGCTTGCAAACATTCGGTACCGGTTCTCCATCTCAAGAACCGCCCACTTCAAGGCAGAGGAGGCCTTATCAGAATCGGTGATTACGGGAACGAGTAAGTGCGGCAAACCGTTGTATCCAGATAGCTCAACGCGCTTTGGGTCCACCAGGATCATGCGTAGCTCTTGAGGGGTTCGCGCGAAGAGGAACGAAGTGATGATGGCATTGACCATCACACTCTTACCTGAACCTGTTGCCCCAGCGATGAGAAGGTGCGGCATGCTCGCGAGATCGCGCACCTGTGGCGTTCCACCTACATCTTTTCCAAGAGCAAATGGGAGTGCCTGTGTTGGCGTCCAGGATCCAGCCTTATCGGTCGGCGTCAGCAGTGGCCTAAAACGGATCGCTTCAGCCTCGTGGTTTGGGATTTCAATGCCAACGACTGCCTTTCCAGGGATCGGCGCCTCTATGCGAATTGAGCGAGCGCTGAGGGCCATCGCTAGGTCATCGCCGAGACCTTCAATGCGGCTAATGCGTACATTCGGCGCAGGTGTCAACTCGTACTGCGTAACAACCGGTCCAGGGTTCGCCGTGACCGAAATGATTTCAATGCCGAGATCGCGAAGTTTCTGAACGATGGTTGCGGCATTTGTCTGGTGGATACTGGCGTTCGGGCTGACCGCCTTCCCAGGCGCATCGAGAAGGCTGGTAGAGGGGAGATGCCAGGAGACGGCCAGGTCTCCGTGGGTCTTCGCTGCATATGCAATGGTAGGGCTCGTCCCTGCGCTTTCAGCACCTCGCAGAGAGCCACCGGATCGTACGTTTGCGCCCCTCTGCTCCTCTTGGACGTTTGTATCGTCCATCTCAACTGCTGGCGTGACGTGCACTGGCGGCTCGTTGATGACTGGTTGATTCGCCGCTTCTGCGAGCGCCCGTGCCTGCTCCTCGGCGCGTGCAGCTTCCCGCTCCCGCATGATGCGTTCGCGCTCCGCCGCGAGTCTCTCCACGCCGTCGCCAAGAACCTCCGCTCCCACCTTTGCTCCCGCAAAGAGGGTCGCGAAGAGCTTACGTACCGTGGACTCAGCGAGAATGAGCCCGATCGCGATGAGAACCCCGGTCCATGCTGCGAACGCGCCGATGCCGGTCAGCAGGCTCGCGGCGCCGCCGCCAGCGATGCTCCCGATGCGTCCACCATAGGTTGGGAAGATGATCTCAACGAGGGCGAGCATGCCGACAATGGCGAGAAGTGAGAGGGCGATGCGCAGCGGGACGCGCGAAGCGGTCGCGAGACGGCGCTCGATCCACACGGCGAAGCTGATGAGCAGCACCGGTACCAGCCAGCGTCCGGCACCAAACCACGGCGCAAGCACGTCGCGGAGCACATCGGCCAGCGCCCCGCGACCTGGAAGAATCAGGCCGACAGCAAAGATAACTCCCGTAACTGCAAAGGCAAGGGAGAGCAGCGTGCGAAGCGCCGAACGCGATGCGAGCGGGCTGCGTCGCGCCTGGCGACCTGTGCTCTCCCCTCCCCGTTTTGCCATTGCTTAAACCTCCACCACCACAGGGACGACGAGTGGGCGGCGTCGCGTCTCCTTGCCAAGGAATCGAGAGACCGATTCGCTGAGCTGCGCCTTGATCAGACCTACTTCTGCACCGCGATCGCCCTTCTGCTGGATCGCCCTCAGCGCGATGGTGATCGCCTCTTCAACGAGTTTATGGTCTTCGTCGCCGTTGAGGAATCCACGGGTAACGAGCGCTGGTCGGCCGACAGGCTTGCCAGTGCGTGCATCAACGGTTGCGATCACGACGACGATGCCATCGTCAGCAAGGGTGCGCCGATCACGAAGAACGATTTCACTGATCTCGCCAACTGAGGATCCATCGACAAAGACAGAGCCATGCTCAACTGGCTTGCCCCGTCGTGCACTGCCGTCAGGAGTGAATTCAACCGGCGTGCCATTATCAATGATGAACACGGCGGATGGGGGCACCCCCATTTGCGTCGCAAGCCGACCGTGGGCAACCTGCATGCGCATCTCACCGTGCATCGGAACGAAGTACTTCGGCTTTGTGAGTGCCAGCATCATCTTCAGCTCTTCTTGCGAAGCATGACCCGAAACGTGTACTTGGGCAATGGAGTGATAGATGACGTTCGCGCCGGACTTAAAGAGATTGTCGATGGTGCGACCGACCGCCTCCTCGTTTCCTGGGATTGGCGATGCCGAGACGATGACGGTGTCGCCGTTCTGAATCTCAACATTGCGGTGCTCTCCGTTTGCCATCTTCGCGAGCCCGGCCATCGGCTCGCCTTGCGCTCCAGTTGTGGCGATGACGAGCGGCTCCTTCGTGCGTCGCGCAATCTCCTCTTTGGCAAGGAGTGGGGTTGGGAATTTCAGATAGCCAAGGTCGCGGGCAATTTTGACGTTCTGTTCCATTGAGCGACCAACGACGGCAACCTTGCGGTGGAACTCTCCCGCCGCGTCAAGCACCTGCTGGATACGCGCAATGTTTGAAGCAAAGGTGGCAATGATCACCCGACCAGGCGCGCTGCTGATGATCCCCTTGAACGCCTGACCAACAACCTGCTCGCTCGGCGTATATCCGGGGGCTTCGGCGCGCGTGCTGTCTGACACGAGCGCAAGCACGCCCTGTGCGCCAAACTTTGCCAGCATGGCGAAGTCGGCCGTCTTTCCATCGGCTGGAGTCTGGTCAAACTTGAAATCGCCGGTATGGATTACCGTTCCAACAGGCGAGTGAATCGCGTAGCCCATCGCATCTGGGATGGAGTGGCCAACGCGGAATGGCTCAATCGTGAAGGGGCCAACCTCGAGTCGGCCGCCCGGATCGAGCGGGCGCAGCGGATTGGCAGTTACCTTGAACTCCTTCAGCTTATTGGCGAGAAGTCCTCGCGCAAGGGTGCTGGCGTAGACCGGAACACCGGGAAGTTCAGGGAGGATATGCGGGAGTGCGCCAACGTGGTCTTCGTGCCCGTGGGTGATGAGGACGGCCTTTACGGCACTCCGGCGCGCTCGGAGATAGCTGATGTCTGGAATGATGATGTCAACACCCAGGGTGGTTTCGTCGGGGAAGGCGAGGCCGCAATCGACGAGGATGATCGTGTCCTGGTACTCGTACAGGTAGAGGTTCTTCCCGATCTCCCCCATGCCGCCGAGGGGGATGAGGCGCAGCGCGGG
>JBDLWN010000079.1:0-5756 GCA_039804225.1 Chloroflexota bacterium | reverse complement strand
GAGAAGATCGCCGTCTTCTTCCGCTCCAAGGTCGGCATTCCAACGACGGTGATCGGTCTCCCTGAGACTGGTCGGGCCGGCGCCGACCTTGCCCCGTCGGCCCTCGCACCAACCATCGCCGGCCTCAACGCTGCAGATCTGATCTTCTTGGGGCCAGGCTCTCCGTCGCGCGCGCTCCGCCGCTGGGGCGGCACACCCATCGTTGAGCAGCTCATCGCCCGCATTCAGAACGGCGCGACGCTGATCACCTCATCGGCTGCCGCCGCGGCATCGGGGCGGCACACCATCCCTGTCTATGAGATCTACAAGGCGGGAACCAACCCGGTGTGGCTTGATGGCCTGGACATCATTGGAGCGCTCACCGGTCTCGCCGTTGCGATCGTCCCCCATTGGAACAACAACGAAGGAGCCACACACGACACCTCACGCTGCTTCATCGGCGAAGGGCGTCTACAGCAGTTGGAGCGAGCACTCCCTGATGGCGCCGCCATTCTAGGCATTGATGAGCACTCCGCCCTCACCATTGACCTTGGCGCGAAGAGCGTCACCGTCGGTGGCAAGGGGGCGGTAACGATTCGCATTCCAGGAATTGGTGAAACCGCTTTGCATGGTGGAGCAACAGAGTCGCTGGCCACATTTGTCGCACGATTCGGTGCTGCAGCCGGCGCGCCACGCGCCGCCCACCCAGCCTCCGAAGCACTTCTCCCCTCACCCGCAACAGCGCCTGGGGTGGACGTGAGTAGCGCCGTGGAGCAGTTGATTGCCTTGCGGGCAGCGGCTCGTGCCGAGCGCCGATTTAGTGATGCAGACGCACTCCGCGCAGCAATTGAGGCGCTTGGAGTGGAGTTAGTCGATGAGGCGACGGGTGCGCGCTGGAGTCTTCGCGATTAGCGGGGAACGCGAGCACCGATCGTGCCCATGCGGCGCAAGAGGAAGCTCGGCATCAGGCTCAAGAAGCGTGCTGAAAGAGCATTCATCCAGCCTGGCACTACAAGCGCTCGGCCGTCACGCAACGCCTCGAGAGCAACACGCGCGACCATATCGGCTGAGGTGAGCAGGAATCCTGGGACTCCCGACGTCGGACTGAGACCACCGCGCTCCTGAAATCCTGTCGGCGTAAACCCGGGCGCGACACAGGTCACCTTCACGCCGAACGGCTTCGCCTCTTCATGGAGCGCCAAGGTGAAGTGCCGCACGTAGGCTTTGGTCGCGGCGTAGGTGGTGAAACCAGGGAACGGAATGAATGAGGCGAGCGAAGCCACATTCAAGATTCCGCCGCGCTTTCGCGGTGCCATTGCAACAAGTGCCGCTCGCGAAAGAAGCGTAAGCGCGGTCACATTCACCGCGATCTCATTCGCCTCTCCCGCACCATCAAGCTCAGTGATCTTGCCAAATCTTCCGTAGCCAGCATTGTTCACTACAAGTTCAACAGGTCGCTCGGCATTCAGGATTCGTGCTTCGACTTTTGCCATATCGGCTGGCTGTGAGAGATCGGCAACGATCGTCTCGCTCGCGGCGCCAGCGTCGGCTGCGAGTGCTGCGACGCGCGCCAGCTCATCGCCACGTCGTGCCACCAGCACCAGGTCGTGGCCACTTGATGCCAGGCGCAGGGCAATGCGCTCGCCAATCCCCGATGAAGCTCCCGTAATCAGCGCGATGGGTCGTGACATGTGCAGAGTATGAACGAAGGGTGGTAGGGGGGCCTGGAATCGAACCAGGGACCGCCGAGATATAAGCTCGGAGCTCTAACCAACTGAGCTACCCCCCCAAGGGGCCTGAACTACCGCAGTATGAGGCCTTCGGGCGGCAGATCGCTACTACTTGATGGTGACGACCACCTCGAGCGCCTCGCGCTCAAACTCGGCGGTGCAGACTACTGTCACGAACCAGGCACCCTTGGTTGTGCCCGCTCGCCAGGCGAAGGTGGCTACACCGCCGTTCGGCACGAACAGCGCGGCTGGAGCCTCGCCCTCGCGCGCCAGTTCCGGCACCCCAATCTCGCACTCCGAGCCTGCGCTTGCCCGCACGGTGAGAACAATCTCCGCACCTGGCGCGACCGCGGCTGGCGGGTCAACCGCAAGGGCAATCGGCAGCGACGGCACAACCGAGGGTGATGGGTCTGCCGAAGGCGAAGTCTCAGGATTGTTAGGGGCGGATGCTGTTGCGCTTGGTCGCGGCGTACTGGTACCCGATCCACCATCGAACAGCGAACCGATTGCGCCCAGGATGATCAGCCCGACGATAAGCGTGCCGCAGCCAGATTGGGTCGAACGCATTGAGGCGCGAATGATGTTCATCATTCGATCCTACGAGAGTGAGATTGCGATGGCGCAACAGGCAAGTGCGAGGGCGCTCACCTCCCATCCACGCTGGCGCAGATCGCGACGCACTCGAGTGCTCAGCGTCACACCACCTGCGAGGAGTAACCCGCCGGCGGCCAGGAGCAGTGGAGAGGCGGTCGCTGGCGCACTCACCAGAAGAAGGAGATAGGTGAAGCCGTGGAGCAGTGCGATCAAGAGGATCGTTCGCTGGCGACCGAGCCGCACCACTGCACCATTGGCACCGACTGATTTGTCGAGTTCCCGATCGGCGAGTGCATTCTGGAGCGCAAGGGCACTTCCACCTGGAAGCGCGATCACGCACAGTATGGCAATCGCTGCTGGGAGCTGCTCCCCTGCGGCACTCCACGCGAACACTGGAATAAGTGCCACCCCGAGAGCGAACGGAAGAAACGAGATCGGCGTGCGCTTGATCCCAGCGTTATAGAGATAACCTAGGGTTGCGCCCGCTGCGGCAATCGCGAGGCTCGTAGAGCTGAGCGCAGAGGCCGCTGCGAGCCCAGCGGTTGCAGCAACGACCACCATCACGCGTGCCTCACGCGGCGAGACGGAACCTCCAACAAGTGGCTTCTCTGCTCTCCCTGCATCACTCGCCTGGTCAAGGAGGTCATTCATTGCGCCGATTGAGGTGTGGATGCCAAGCATGGTGATTGCGGCGAGTCCGGCTTGAGTCGCTGAGCCCCCTGCGGTCGCGGCGAGCGCCGCCGCAATCATGGCGTTGAGCATCGTCGGCAGCGGGTGTGCGAGACGGAGGAGACCTGCAAGATGACCCATAAGACGAGCCTACCCTGACAGGAGTAGGATTGCGCCCATGCCATCTACCCCAGCAATCGTCGTCTCAGACCTCGTCAAGCGCTACAAGGGCGCTGACCGTAACGCGGTAGATGGCGTCTCCTTCTCTGTAGAGCAGGGCTCTCTCTTCGCCCTCCTCGGGCCAAACGGCGCAGGGAAGACCACCACGATCAGCATCCTGACCACCACGCTTGCCGCCACCTCGGGGAGCGTGCAGATCGCAGGGGCCGACCTAGCGCACGACCAGTCCGAGGTGCGTCGCCGCGTCGGCATCATCTTCCAGAAGCCGTCGCTCGACCGTGCCCTGACTGGCGAGGAGAATTGCCGCTTCCATGCCGCCCTCTACGGCGCGTATGCCTATCGCCCGTCATTCAGTCTCATGCCACAGGAGTACCGCGACCGAATCGTGGAGCTCGGTGCCCTCGTCGGTCTCGACCGTGATGATCTCTTTAAGAAAATCTCAAAATACTCTGGCGGCATGCGCCGCAAACTTGAGATCGCGCGTTCGCTCTTGCATAAGCCACAGGTGCTTTTCCTTGACGAGCCGACCGTTGGCCTTGATCCTGAGTCGCGCCGATCGGTGGCCGGCTACCTCGATGCAATTCGTCGCAGCGAAGGAACCACCATGGTTCTCACCACGCACTACCTCGACGAGGTGGAGATCGCCGACCAGGTCTGCATCATTGATCGCGGCAAGATCGTTGCAAACGGTACGCCCGCTGAGCTCCGCGTTGGCACTGGTGTCACACGCGTAGAACTTGAAGCGGCGGATCGGGTGGCGCTCGGTGCGGAGATCGAGCGCCTTGGTCACACGCCGCAGGTGATCTCTGCCGGCTTCGCCGTTGAGGTGAAGGGTGCCGAGCCAGCGCACCAGCTCCTTCGCGATCTGAAGTCGCCACTCACACGCTTTGAGGTGCGCAGCCCGAGCCTTGAAGACGCCTACCTAAAGATCGTTGCCGCAACCGCTGACGATCGAGAAGAGTCACCACTCGATGATGCGCCGCGACGGGGGTTCCGCCGATGAGCGCGCCAACGACCTACTCAGCAACGTCAAAGTTCAGCCTCCGTCGCGAGGCTGCAGCCGCTGGGGCAATCGCTGCCCGCGATGTCACCAAGCTGCTCCGGGATCCAATCCGTCTCGTCGGTGGGCTCGTCTTCCCCGCGCTCTTTATTGGAGTTCTTGGCGGCGCCTTCGCCTCAAACTTTGAGTCGCCTGGCATCGACCTGCTCCCATTCATCTTTGCCGGCCAGCTTGCCCAAGGCGTCTGGCAGTCGTCGGCGCTCGGGCTCGTCTCCATTCTTGAGGACCGCGAGAACGACTTCAGCCAAGAGATCTTTGTAGCGCCCATTGGCCGCCGCACGATTCTCGCCGGCAAGATCCTCGGCGAGTCGCTCGTCGCCTTCCCGCAAGCCTTTACCGTGATGGCCTTCGGTATCATCCTCGGCATTCCGCTCACCCTGGCGCAAGTGCTCGCGATCATCCCTGCGCTCATCTTGGTCGCCCTCTTCGGTGCCGCATTCGGCGCCCTGATCGTCAGTCTTCTGCCAAACCAGCGCTCAGCAAACCTCCTCTTCCCGTTCATCTTCTTGCCGCAGTTCTTCCTCGCCGGCGCGTTCAACCCGATCCGCAACCTGCCGTGGTATCTCGACATCGTCAGCCACATTGCACCTCTGCGCTACGCCGTTGACCTCGTTCGTGGTGCGTACTACGGCGCGAATGATCCGGCGGTGCTCGCCGACCCTGCGTGGAACGTTGCCGTCATCTCCGTCGCAACTGTCGTCATGCTCTCGATCGGCACCTTCCTCTTCGTTCGAAGCGAACGGAATCGCTAGCCGCCTCTTCCTGCAGCACCGTGGCATCTGGTTGCTCCTGTGGCGCTGGGCGGGAGGGACGCCATCAAACACACGGATTTTCCGCACGATTTGAGCAAATCGCCTCCGCGCCGCTACCCTCAAGGGCACCAGGCTGAAGTCCAGCCTGCAGAACCGATTAGGGAGGAACCTACATGGCAACAGCCAAGAAGTCCGCGCTGAGGAGCGCGGCCGCGTCGAGCACAGGGGTAGCAACATCGTTTGCCGCCATCCCGGCCGCTCGCGCGAAGCAGCTCTTTAACTGGAACCGGCTCCTCGTTCTCCTGCACGGAATCCAGGCCACCATCATCTGGTGGATCAGCCCAACGGATGCGCTCGTACGATTCGAAGGGACGTATCCAGTATCAAAGATCGTTGACGGCCAGTTCGTAGGACTTGAGTCGGCGAAGGAGCTGCTCATCAGCTTCCCCCTGGCCTACCTGGTCGCCGCCTTCTTCCTGCTCTCAGCACTGGCGCACTTCCTGGTGGCCTATCCGCTACGCAAGCGCTACGAGAGTTGGCTCGCTCGCGAGTTCAACCCGATGCGCTGGGCTGAGTACGCATTGAGCTCAACGCTCATGATCCTTGGGATAGCGTCGCTCAGCTTCGTCACTGACGCCGGTGCGCTGATCGCCATTGCGGTCTGCAACGCCTCGATGAACCTCTTCGGCTGGTCGATGGAGGAGGCGAACATTGGGCGCAAGAACGTGCAGTGGAGCCACTACATCTTTGGCTGCATCGCCGGTATTGCACCGTGGATTGCCCTCTTCACCA
>JBDLWN010000078.1:0-4673 GCA_039804225.1 Chloroflexota bacterium | reverse complement strand
TCATTGCTGGGCAGTTCGTCTTCTTCCTAGTTTCAAACTTTGAGTTCATCCAGAAGCCACCACGAATTCAGCCAGTTTCGAAGGAGCTTAGTCAGTTCGTAGACCTCCCTGGAATCCTGCCAATTGCAACCCTCCGATTGGACATCAGCATCATCATCGCGCTCCTGACCGCCGTCGCGGTCAGTTGGTTCCTCTTCCGGTCCAATCGTGGATTTGAGCTTCGCGCGGCCGGACTGAACCTTGCGGCTGCGAAGTATGCGGGCATTGGCGCAGGCACCTCAATCATCACCGCAATGCTGATTTCTGGAGCAATCTCGGGTCTTGGTGGTGCGCTTGTAGCCGTTGGCACGATAAAGCAGCTATCCCCTGGTATCGCTGGAAGCGTCGGCTTTACGGCCATCGCGATTGCCCTGGTCGGTGGTACGCGCCCGAGCGGTGTGGTTGCAACCGCGCTTGTCTTTGGCCTGCTGCAGCACGGCGGAAGCCTGATGCAGGTGCAGACGGGCATTCCAATTGAAATGCTTCTCTTCATTCAGGCTCTGGTCATCGCGTTCATCGCAGCCCCTGATCTGACGCTTGGCATCTTGAAGAACCCATTCCGTCGACGCCCACGCTCGGTGGCGAAGTGAGTATGCGAGGAGGTAGCGTGACTAAAAAGAAGAAGCCGGTTGCAGCGGCGCGCGTGAATTCCGCTACGGCTACCTCAGCAACGCGCGACCTTTCCGTAATAGAAGGTGCTGAAGCGCAGCAGCAGCTAATCGCCTCACGCATCCGCGCGGGTCTCTTTGTGCTCTTCACACTACTTTCGCTTGCCATTACAAATGGCTCATGGGGAGTCGAGGGTAAGTTCGCATTCTGGGTAGATAAGGTGGGCGGCACAGCCGTGTCGTTCGCAGTGCCGGTGATACTCCTCTGGGCGGCCGTCACTGTTGGTTTTGGTGCGATGGCTGCGCTGCAGTTTGTACGCGGCGCCTCATTCAGGTGGCGCCTTGCGATCGGTCTCGTCTCTCCCTTCTTAGTCTTTGCCCTACTCGCGCGCCTCCTAGATGGCACGACTGCGAATTTGACTGTCTTCTTCACCAGCACGTTGCTTTACACCGTCCCCGTCGGTATAGGCGCACTTGCCGGAATCATCTCGGAGCGCAGCGGAATCCTCAACATTTCCGTTGAAGGCAAGCTTCTTTTCGGGGCCATGATTGGCTCGATCGCCTCGAGCATCACCGGCATTGCAATTGCTGGTCCTGTTGCGGGCGCCATCTTTGGCGCGCTAGTCAGCCTATTCTTCGCCTGGCTTGGCATCCGCTACAAGGTTGATCAGATCATCGCAGGAACCGTGATTAATATTGGTGCGCTTGGCGTAACCACCTTTGCATATCTGCGTATTCTTCAGCCGTACAGTGAATTCAACCGCCCAATCGGCATCACCCCGATTCAGATCCCGCTCCTCTCAGACATTCCTGTGCTCGGGCCGATCCTCTTCTCGCTGAGCCCCTTCTTCTACATCGCAGTCGGACTGGTCGCTTTCTTCACCTACATGATCTACCGCACCCGTTGGGGGCTGCGACTGCGAGCGGCAGGGGAGCAGCCGAATGCTGCGGGGACGGTTGGGGTTGACGTCGTCAAATTGCGCTACCGCGCAATGTTGGTTGCTGGTCTCCTTGCTGGCTTCGCTGGCAGCTACATCTCACTTAGCGGAACTGGTGGTTTCGGAATCAATACCAGTGCTGGCCAGGGCTTCATTGCGCTTGCCGCCGTGATCTTTGGCGCATGGAATCCTATCTATGCATTTGGAGCGGCATTGATCTTCGGTATGACTAGTGCGGCAACGACGCTCCTGTCGGGTCTTGGCGTTTCTATCCCGCCGCAGATCCTGCTCTCCATGCCGTACATCGTCACGATCATCGTGGTGGCAGGTCTTATCGGTCGAGTGCGTGCACCAGCTTCGGCTGGCCGTCCGTACGACCAGGGATAAGGCGCTGGCGCTGTGAGCAACCCGTCGGTGCTCGGTTGGCCGACCTTTCACCACGCAGCGCTCACGCCACGCACAGCACCGCTTGGCACTGTTGCCAAGCCGCTGCCGCTCATCATCGATAGCGATCCAGGGCTTGATGACGCGCTAGCGATTGCGTGCGCGGTGGTGCGGCCCGAGATCAATCTTCTTGCGGTTACCAGCGTTGGTGGTAATGCCGATGTGCATCACTGCACCGAGAACGCCCTGCGCCTGCTTCACCTCTACGGCGCAGATGATGTGCCCGTTGCCGAAGGTGCGGTCGGACCACTTGCTGGGCCACTCGAACGCGCCACTGAGGTGCACGGTGAGGGTGGTCTCGGCAACACCAAGCTGCCGAAGGCTCCGCGCACAGCCGAACCAGAAGGTGCCGTAGCGCTGATGGCTCGCATTCTGGAGGAATCACCTGAGCCGGTTGCGATTGCCCCAGTAGGGCCGCTGACCAACATTGCCCTATTGATCCGTTCGTACCCACATCTTGCCCCCAAGATTTCGCACATTTGCTTGATGGGCGGATCGGTCGGCGAGGGGAACTCGTCAGCTTCGGCGGAGTTCAACATCTACGCCGATCCAACCGCCGCCGAGATCGTCTTCAACAGCGGACTGCCGATCACCATGATTGGCCTTGATGTGACGCACCACGCGATCCTGGATCGAACCATCCTGGATCGTCTCACCGCCCTGGCGGGCTCATCGGCAAAAGTTGCTGCGGAACTGCTGAAATTCTCCTTTGATCGCTCCGCGGCCTGGGGCCAGGGCGAGAAGATGGCGATTCACGACGCCGTCGCCGTGCTGCACTTCGCTATCCCTGATCTTATTGGTGTGGCGCGCTATCACGTTGTGGTCGATGCAACGCAGGGTCCAGCACGTGGCCGCACGATTGGCGATGCCAACCCATACCGACTGAAGCGCGACAAGATTGAGCCAAATTGCGACGTCGGACTCACCATTGATAGCCAGCGTTTCGCTGACATCATGGTGGAGATCTACTCGAAGCTGCCATGAGCGAGCTAAAGCCGAATCCACTTCCGCTCTCTACGCCGTTCCCGCCGTCGCCACGTCGCGCGCCGCTCGGCACCGTGGCGAAGCCGCTACCGATCATCATTGACTGCGACCCCGGCCACGACGATGCGATGGCGCTCGCCGTTGCCTTCGCCCGCCCGGAGTTGAAGGTGCTCGGTGTGACGGCCGTTGCTGGTAACGCGTCGCTGCCGAAAACCTACGAAAATCTGCGCCGAACCTTGGCCCTGCTTGGCGCGAACGATGTGCGTGTTGCCGCTGGTGCTGATGTACCACTCGTGCGACCACTCTGGGTTGCACCGTACGTGCACGGCGACTCCGGGCTCGATGGGGCGGAGCTGCCAGAGCCAACGGGTGTGGAGCATGCCGCGGGCGCCGTTGACCTGATTGCAACACTGCTGCGTGAGTCGAGCGAGCCGGTCACACTTGTGCCGCTCGGGCCATTGACGAATATCGCCATTCTGCTGCGGGATCACCCCGAGCTGAAGGCCAAGATCGCGCACATCTGCTGGATGGGCGGTGCGATCGCCGAGGGGAATGTGACGGCATCGGCGGAGTTCAATTCGTACGTTGACCCTGATGCTGCGGCGATCGTCTTCGCCGCAGGGATTCCAATCACCATGGTCTGCCTTGATGCAACACACCGTGCCCTCACTGGCGAAGCGGCGATGAAGCGACTCGATGCTGCTGGGACGCTACCGGCAAAGATCTTTGCTGACCTGCTGCGCTTCTACGCCATCTTCCATAAGGATCGGTATGACTGGCCAGCCTCTGCGGTGCACGACGCGGTTGCGGTGGCGCATCTTGCGGTGCCGAACCTCTTGGCGCTCGTGCATGCAGCCGTTGACGTTGAGCTCGGCGACCTTGCACGCGGCCGCACGATTACCGACTGGTATGGCGATCGCTTGAAGCAGCGCGGACGAACCCCCGACGTGGATGTGGCTGTTGGTGTGGATGCCGACGCATTTGACCGTGTCCTTGTGGACGCGATCCTCTCCTTCAAATAGCGCTAGACCAAGTAACGCTAGACCCGGTCGCGGAGCTCCGCAAGTAGGCCGGGGATCGCGGCCGAAATCTCCGCGGCGACACGCTCGTATTCTGCTGACGGGTAGCCCCACGGGTCGTCGAGGTCGTGACCAACGGCCGTTGGATCAAAATCCCTGATCAAGCGAATATCTGGTTGTCGATCTGCCATGCGGATGATGGTGCGCCCGTTTCGTAGATTGGCCTGATCGGCGGCGAGTACAAGATCAAGGGTGGTTGCTACGGCTGGGGTGAAGAGGCGTGCTCGGTGGGCGGTTCGTAGACCACGTGCACTGAGGATTGCGGCGCTGTTGGCATGCATGCCCTCGCCGGCGTGTTCGTCAGAGGTGCCTGCACTTGAGACCACCACGCGCCCAGCGAGGCGCGGGTCGGCGCTGATCGCCGCCTCAATCAGGACCTCAGCGAGAGGGGAGCGGCAGATGTTGCCGTGGCAAAGGGTAAGGATTCGCAACATCATCGGAGCCTAGCGGATCGCCTCCTTGGCGGGCGCTGGCCCCGGAGTGCGTGGGGGAGCCCCGTTCGGTATCCTATGCAGAGGCACGGCGGGGTAGCTCACCGGTAGAGCAGGGGATTCATAAGCCCTTGGTAGCAGGTTCGATTC
>JBDLWN010000077.1:0-2855 GCA_039804225.1 Chloroflexota bacterium | reverse complement strand
TGGGACCAGACCCGCTCAGAGATGCTTAACTGGCAACGCAGGCCGCGGGTCACTATCGTCCAGTCCATGGAACAAGCGGGTACCGCCACGCCAGTTCAACTCCAACTCCTCCCCTTTGAGTTGATCAAATCGAGCAATGGATTGCGGTTTCAACCATAGGACTAGAGCCTAAAGCCGCGCCGCTCGCTCCAGGGGAATTCCCCACGCGCTGCTAATGCGGTCCGCGGTCAGCACCTCTGCCGGTGTGCCGTCGGCGGCGATGGTGCCATCAGAAACAAGAATGACTCGCGAGAAACCATCGCGCACGATGTCGAGCTCATGGAAGATCGCCACGATCGTGCGCTTCGTCTTCATGATCGTCTCGTCGCCCGCGAGGCTAGTGAGCAGATCGGCAATCTCCATGCGGTGACGCAAGTCCAAATGCGCGGTTGGTTCGTCCAAGGCGAGGATCGGTGTCTCTTGCGCGAGGCCTAGTGCGATGGCGGCGAGCTGTCGCTCACCAGCACTCAAGGTGCGTACATCGCGACCCTGCAGATGCGCTGCACCAACCCGTTCAATGGCGGCAGCGGCACGCTCGCGATCATGGGCGGTTGGACCGGCAGGGCCGCGACCGTGTGGAATGCGACCGAGCGCGACCAGCTCTTCAACGCGCGTGGCAAAGGGGAGCGTGATGTCGGAGCTGACGACGGCAATAGAGCGAGCGATGGTTTCGCGCGAGAGGCGCTGAATTGGCTCGGTGCAGAGGATGACTTCGCCGGAGGTTGCCGGTACTGCGCCGCTGAGTGCGCGCATCAGTGTGGTCTTGCCGGCACCGTTTGGCCCTACGATGGCAACGAGTTCTCCTGGGCCAATGCTGAGTGAAACGTTGCGCAGGATGGTGGCGCCGCCAAGGTCAACCTGCAGGTTTCGTGCGCCGAGTAGTTCGTACGTTGCGGTCTCGTTCATGCTGGTGTTCGTGCTCATAGGGCGTACCCGGCACGGGCGCGATGCAAAAGCCAGAGCAGGAACGGTGCACCGATCAGTGCGGTGATCACGCCGACTGGCACGCCAATGGTGCGGGCAACGGTGTCGGCGAGGAGCAGAAGGAGCGCTCCGCCGATCGCGGAGAGTGGCAGCACGGCGCGTGGGTCGGAACCAACGGCGAGGCGGGCAAGGTGCGGCACCACGAGGCCAACGAACCCGACCAGACCGGCGAGGGCAACGGCTGATGCGGTCGCGAGGGTGGCGAGGGCAACGGCGATGCGGCGCTCGCGGCGCACGTCAATGCCGAGGTGCGTAGCACCCTCATCACCGAGCAAGAAGGCGGCGAGTGCGCGACCGCGGCGGGCGAGTAGCAGGGTGGCGATCGCTATTGGGAGCGCGGCGGCGGCGAGACGCGGCCAAGTGACACCATCGAGACCACCGAGCAAGAAGCCGAAGATGGCGCGCAGGTTCGCACCACTTGCAAGCATCACCAGCGAGAGCGCTGCGGCGAGCAGTGACGCAACGGCGTAGCCGACCAGCAGCACACTGGCGATGCGCTCCTCACCGCTACCGATACCAGCGATGCGCCAAACCAGTGCCACCGAGGCGAGAGCACCAACAAACGCCGCAAGCTGTACACCACCCAGCTCCCAGGCGATCCCAGTGATCGGCGCGAGGAAGGCGATCGCGGCTCCGAGTGCTGCGCCACTACTGGTGCCGAGCACATACGGATCGGCGAGTGGATTGCGCAGCAGTGACTGGAATGCAGCACCCGAAGTTGCCAGCGCCGCACCCACGGCGATCGCGGCAAGGATGCGTGGCAGGCGAATCTCCATAACGATCGCGGTCGAGCCAGCGGAGATCTCGCCACCCACCGGCAGCCCAGCGACGCTCTTCCCCATGATGGCAAGAACATCCAGCGGCGCGATGTTCGCCACACCGAAGCCGATCGCCCCAATCGCTACGACGACGAGCGCCGCGAGCGAGAGGAGCGTGACTCGGCGAACTCCCACCGTTATGGAAGAGTGACCGTTGGGTGCAGCGCAGCGACGATGGCGCGGAACGCTTCGGCGATACGCGGCCCTGGGGTTGAGACAAGGTCACCATCGATCGGACGAATCGCACCGCTGACCACGGCCGGAATGGTTCCCCACCCTGGCCGCGCGGAGACCGCCTCAGCCGTTACCCCATAGATGGCATCGCCGAGCAGGATAAGGTCTGGTGCTGCGGTGACGAGCGCCTCGAGGGAGATCTCATACACGCCGTTGCTACCACTTGTGACCAGATCGCCGCCGGCGGCTGTGACCAGTTCTGCGGCATAGTCGTCGGGGGCGAGGCCGTAGATAGCGCCCGTGGCATCAATCTCATAGAAGACGCTCACGCGTGGCTCGGCCGCGACCAGCGCCGTCAGTGCCACGATCTCGGCTTTTGCACTGCTGATCGCCTCGGCTGCAGGCACGCTCGCCCCCGCCGCATCGCCGACCAGCTGCAGCGTGGCATACACGCCACTTACGCTCTTCGGGTCAAGGGTGACGACCGTGATCTTGGCGGCCTTTAGTTGCGTGATGGCATCGTCTGGGGTGAAGCCCGAGCCTCCAACGAAGACGAGGTCCGGGTTGAGGGCAATGATCGCCTCAACGTTAGTTCCTGCGAAGTTGGCGACCTGCGGTAGCGCCGAGAAGGCGGCCGGGAGGCAGCTGCACGATGCAACACCCACGACGTTCGCGCCGAGCCCCCACTGATCGAGTGCCTCAACGCTCGCTGGGGTGAGTGCCACGATACGCTGCGGCTTCGCTGGGATCGTTACCGATACGCGTGCATCGTCAGTGACGGTGCGTGGGTAGTCGGCCTCAACGACTGGTGTGGGGCTCACTGGTACCAGTGAGTTGGTG
>JBDLWN010000076.1:0-5789 GCA_039804225.1 Chloroflexota bacterium | reverse complement strand
GTGAACTGCGCCTTCATGGATGTGAAGCTGTACGCCTCTCGCCTCGGTAAGTCGTACACCTCGTGCACCAAGTGGCGCGCAAACGTGGTCACCAAGATCGCCGAGCTGAAACCAGCCCTCGTCATCCTTTCGCACACCTGGTATCGCGAAGAGGGGAAGCCAAACGAGCTACGTCCGCAGTACTACGCCGACGCCGTGGGCCGCATGCTCGACAAGATCCCCTTCCCCACGCTGATCTTCTCTGACACGCCGTTCGGTCAGAACAACATCCCCACCTGTCTCGCCCGCAACCGCAGCAACGTGGCGAAATGCGTCGTCACCCGCTCCGCGGCATACGGCAATCGTGGACATGTGCGCGACTTGCTCGTTGCCGAACAGCGCAACCTACCGATCTTCGACTTCACCGCCGCACTCTGCCCAGGCACCAAGTGCGCACCAATCATTGACGGGCGTATCGTGTATCACGACCACCACCACCTCACGACCACCATGTCGAAGTACCTCGCCACACCGCTCGGTGCTGCGTTGGCGCAGGTGATCGCTGGACTCCCCCGCTAACGCCGCCGCAACAGGCGCATCGCCCCCGTCGACCAGAGCGCCCACAGCACCAGCACAGGCTGGAAGAGGAGGCGAACTCCCCGAGCGGTATCAGTGTTCAGGCCGAAGGCATCAATCCCGTTCACGAACTGGTTGATGTTGCCGGGGAAGATCGCAACGAAGAAGAGGGCAACTAAGAGCCCAACGTATGCCCGAACGCGCCACAAGGTCAGGAGCGAGAGCCCGAGTAGGATCTCAACAACGCCTGAGGCGAGCACCACGAAGTCGGGATCCAGCGGTAGCCAGGTAGGTACCTGCGCCTGAAAGGCGATGCGATTCACCGTGAGATGGCTGTACCCAGCGCTAGCTAGGAAGAGGCCAAGCCCAACCTGAGCGACTACGCGCAGCATGTGGTGAGGACCTACGGCGCGACTTTGACCGTGGTACTGCTCCAGCGATACACAGTGCCCGACTCGTTGAGCGCCTTAACACGCACTCTCAAATACTTCGCCTTGTCTGCGGTGACCGCACGGTAGGTCACTTTCGTTGCCCCACTGATTGCCACACAGCCCGTTACCGAGGAGGTCGCAGGTCGCAAACTCGAGGCTGCGCTGCATCGATACCACTGAAGGGTGATGCCTGGTGTCGGCAAACCCGCCCAAGCTCCGCGCGTTGCCGTCAGCGTCTTTGACACCTTAGCCGTACCGGCAATCGTCGGGGCGACTGTAGAAGTTGGAGCGGCTGGCGCCTGGGCCCATGCGAACTCCTGGCCCGCTCCGAGCACCTCGGTCTGGAGATACAACTTATCGCCTGCAACAGTCAAACGATTGCGAAACGTCTCAGCCCAGAGGGAACTTTCGTCAAATGCCAACGGCAACATGGTTTGCCGCACTGCAGATGACGGACCATCGGTTCGCCACAACTCACCGCCGCCGAAGTTCCAGTAGAGAGCGCCAGCAAAGACGACAAGGTTGCGCGGGTCTCCAGCAACGCTTGCGGTTGAACCTTCAACGCTTGCCGTCCCCGCCTCCAGTCCATTGCTGCTCCACAGTGTGCGGCCAGACTCCGAAGACGCAGTGAAGTAGACGCGCGAGCCAAATGCAACAAGGTGCTGTGGGTCACTACTGGCACCGTCAGGGTTGATGTCTTCAACCATCAAGGTTGATCCAGCGTCCGTGACGTCTCCAGTTGAGACCCACAACTCGCGTCCATGCGAGTCATCCTGTGCGCTGAAATAGAGCCGGTCGCCGACGACCGTCAGACTGTGGACATACGCCGTACCAGACGAATTGATATCTAGAACCTTGGCCGGAGCGCTTGCAGACGTCAGGGACCAGAGCTCGCCATCGGCCGAGAAGAAGAGGCGTGAAGCGAACGAAACAAAGTAGGACGGGTACGAGCTTGACGTTCCAGTGACGAGGTCAAAGCCGACGGTGCCGTCACTTGTTCCATCGGTTCGCCAGAGTTCCCACCCCTCATTATCGGTCTCCGCTGAAAAGTAGAGCTTCCCGTCGAACACGGCAAAACTTCCAGGGTAGCCAGGATCCCCTACTGGGTAGTTTTTGACCCGGGTGGTGGTGGTGCCGTTGGTGCGATATAGATCGTAGTTGCCGTCCACCGTGTCGAAGCCTGCGAAATAGAGGTAGGAACCATAAACAACTAACTCTGGATACTCCGTTACTCCGTTAGTGACGCCTGCGGCGATGTCGGTGACTCGGGAGGTCGTGGTGCCATTGGTGCGCCAAATTTCCGACCCATAAATCCCATCGTCAGCGGCGAAATAGAGCCAGGAGCCAAGGCCAACAAAAGCAGTGCGGCGCATCTCGTAATCCTGGAAAAACCTAATCCCAAGGTCGGTCGCAACCTGTTCAATTGACGTTCCGTTGGTGCGCCAGAGATCGCCAAGGGTTCCTGTATCAACTGTGCTCGTTGCAAAGTAGTCCCAGCCATTCCAGCGATAGAAGCCGAAGGCGTTTGAGCTCCCGCTCCCAGGAAGAAGGTCTACCGCGCGAAAATCGGGCGGCTGCAACGCCTTCGTCGACCCCACTGTTGATAGCAGTAGGCTGAGTGTCAGAGAGGTTGCGAGAATTCTCTTCATGGCGGGCATGTTGCTCTCCTATGTGTACGACAAGCGTCGTATCGTGACCTCATCGTAGCAGTCCCCCAGGCTCCGTTTCGCGAGGAGCGCAGAGGCACGGCGCGTGTTCCGCCTCAGGGTAGGATGGGGTTATGGTAGGGGTGCGACACGCAGTTGCATGGCATGACGACGCACCCGACCCAGCGCGCCTCGCAACTCCAAACCATGAACCGCTACCTAACCACGCTGACTGGGTCGTCATTGGTGGCGGTTTTGCTGGGCTTTCGGCAGCTCGACGGGCCGCCGAACGTGGTGGGAGGGTCGTGCTCCTGGAAAAGGGTGAACTTCGCCACGGCGCAAGCAGCCGCAATGGCGGCATGGTTCATGTTGGTTTTGGCGCGTCGACGAGCTCCATCATCCAACGGTTCGGTGTCGAGGGTGCCCAGGATTGGTTTGACCTGTCGCGCGCTGCAGTCGCGCGCATCGCCGCACTTGGCGGACTGAGCGAGGCGAGCCTCCTCAGCACCACAGGCATTGACGTTGGCTGGCAGGCAACCGGCCACCTAGAACTTGCCCACTCACGCCGCGCGGCGGCGCATCTGGCCGCCGAGGCAGAGCTGCGGCTCTCCCTCGGTCTGCCCGTCCGCCTCGTTGAGCAAACGGACGTACGAACGCTAACGGCAAGTACATCGTTTACCGCTGGACTAGCGGTAGACGAGGGGGGTGGGGTTCAACCCGCTCGACTCCATGCAGCGATGGTCGCCGCTGCCGTGTTGGCCGGTGTTGACGTGCGCGCGCACACCCCCGCGACACAAATCAAGCGCATTTCTGGTGGCTTTCAGGTGAAAACGCCGCGCGGCGCCGTGCGCGCCACGCACCTCTTTGGCGGGGTAAACGGATACACAGATCGCCTCTTCCCCGCGGTGCGGAGGCGCGCGATCAACGTGGGGAGCTACATGATTGCGACAGAGCCGCTTACGGCAGACCTTCTCCGTGACATCTTTCGGAATGGTGAGATGCGTTTTGACACTCGTAACTTCCTCTCCTATTGGCGGCCAACTCCAGACTGTCGCATCGCCTTCGGCGGCCGAACATCGTTCTGGCCGGATTCCCTTGACCGCATCGCCCGCACTCTAGCGAACCGAATGCGCGAGTTTCATCCGCAACTTCGTGACGTGCAGGTGACCCATGCATGGGGTGGCCAGCTCGCGTTTGCCTTAGATCGCCTCCCGCGCGTCGCTCGCTTGGACGGAGTAACGCACGTCAGTGGCTGTGCTGGTTCAGGCATTGCGCTGATGACGCACCTCAGCGAGCAGGCGGTAGATTGGGAGTGCGGCGGCCCCGCGCCACTCCCCGCGAAGTTGAACTGGTCACCAGTCCCTGTGCCCTACGAAGGACACCCTTGGTTCCTTCCGATCGCAGGAATTGGTTTCGCCCTACAGGATTGGCTGGACGAACGGCCGTAGTTCCCGCGCTAAAGATGAAATAAACGTCCTCATCAACAGTGAGAGGCGACCCGTCGAGGGTGAGTGGCGGAGAGAGAGGGATTCGAACCCTCGATGGGGTTACCCCCAAACCGCATTTCCAATGCGGCGCCATAGACCACTAGGCGACCTCTCCGTGATGACCGTTCGCAGTGCGCCGATCAGCCGGTGGCGGAAAGGGTGGGATTCGAACCCACGAGGCTATTAACCTGCCGCTTTTCGAGAGCGGTGCCTTCAACCACTCGGCCACCTTTCCACGGCGGAGAATAGCCCATTAAGGGGCGAGTCGAACCTCGATGCCGGCGGCACGTGTCTTGCCCACGAGTGATCGGAGCGCGTCATAGGCGACAAAGAGTCGAGCCGCGATCCCGTACTTCTTGACGAGGAGCTTCCACACCTTCGGCATTTGGTCATCGCTGAGCAAGAACGCCTCCGCTGGGAGCGCTGCACCTGTAATTGTGCCCGTGGCGGTACAGGGGGCAACGGTGGCACGACTGCTGTTGCGCACGCGCTTCACCTTGCCAGCGTTGGGATTGCTAAAGATAAAGAGTGAGCCCTCCTCTGCCGCCGCCCACACGGGGGTCGTCACGGGTGTGCCGTCGCGGCGATACGTCGTGAAGGCGACGTACTGCGCTTTAAGGATTGCGTCGCGCTCAGTACTCATGCGGGGTCCAATTCGTCGGCAATGTCGCGAAGGCGACGCGCCAGCGCCGAGAGGTCCTCGTCGCCGTGACCGGTCTTGATCAGTTCATCTTCAAGATGTGCCACGAGCATCGCGGTGGGCACCGGCACGTTCAGCTCGTCGGCAAGGCCAATCGCGATACCCAGGTCTTTGCGGTGCAGCGCAACCTTGAAGCCGAGTGGGTAGGTGTCGTTCGCCATGCGCTCCCAGCGATTCTCGAGCGCCCACGAGCGCGCCGAGCCGCCACTGAGCGCGGTTACGAGCGTCTGTGGGTCGAGCCCCGCCTTTTGGCCAACGAGAATCCCCTCGGCCAGCGAGAGATACGTTCCTGAGATGACGATCTGATTGACCGCCTTGCCAACCTGCCCCGAGCCGAGGGGCCCAAGGTGCGTAATCGTTTTGGCGAACGTCTCTATATACGGGAGTGCTGCTGATACCGCCGCTTGGGTGCCACCAAGGAAAACGGTGAGGGTCCCCTTCTGTGCCCCTTCACTGCCGCCGCTCACTGGGGCGTCGACCATCAGGATCCCCTTCTTGGCGAGGAGCTCCCCCATCTCGCGCGTGGCGCGTGGAGCGATGGTGCTGGTGTCAATGATGATTGCGCCCGACTTCAGCAGATCGATAGCACCAGGCTGGCCCGGTGCTCCGAGAAGCAGCGCCTCAACATCGGGCGTATCTGAGACGGAGAGCACGACGGCATCGGCACCCGTGAGGGCATCGGTGAGTGAGGTGTGCTGTGTGGTGCCCGCAGGTGCGGTGCGGTGTGTGCCGCGATTCCACGCCTGCACGCTGTGACCTGCGGCGGCAAGGTGCCCAGCAATCGGGGCGCCCATCGTGCCAAGGCCAAGAACGGCAACGCGACTCATGGCTTCAGGTTAAGGGAGGAGAGGGAATGGTGCGCCCGGCGGGACTCGAACCCACGACCTTTAGGTCCGCAACCTAACGCTCTATCCACTGAGCTACGGGCGCATCTGCGATGTGCAGCGTACAACGGCTGGCGGAGAGGGAG
>JBDLWN010000075.1:0-4822 GCA_039804225.1 Chloroflexota bacterium | reverse complement strand
AGGTCAGATCAAGAACGGGGTTCCCGCCGATCGGCGTTGGTACCCAGGCGGCGCGTGGACGAATCCCGTGCTGCAAGATTGTGGCGATCCCCTCAGGCTCACCGTACAGATGGAGCGGCTGCGGCGCCCACCCTGAATACTCCATACCGAGGGCGATCGGTGTTGTACCGCGTCGCGCTACGAAACAGCGAGTGCGCGGAAACTCACCATCGTCAAGGTCGGCAAGAGCATGTGCGGTGATCCAACGATCACCCGTGATGAGCGATCGCACCAGCTCGCGATCGCGCGTCGCCGAAACCTCAATCGGCGTCGTGCTCATCAGTCGATCAGTGTGATGCCGTCAAGTGCGAGAAGTTCTACGCGCGGTGCCGAAACCTGCACGCCACTCGTCACGCCACGTGCGGCGAATGGTGCCCCGCGTTGCGCCGCTGCACTATTCACCGCCTCAACGCGCTTGGTCAGCTCGGCACCACTCATGTCGCTCGCCGCTGATCCAGCGATCAGATAGACCGGCACGCCAGAGAAGAGTGCAGCTGCGGCGAGGCCAACGCCGCCCGCCGGAACCACGGCGTAACCGGCACGGCTGACCGCATCACTACCAAGGATCAGGGCGTTAATCGGGCCATCGGCGTTCGCGATCTCGCTCGCGAGTTGACCATCTTCAAAGAGTCGCGGGGTGAGGCCGGCGCGTACTGCGTCTGCGGCATCGATGGCGCCGAGTCGTGTTGCCCCCAGCACATCAACCGTAGGACCGGCCGCAATCGTAATCGTGCGCACCCCGAGGTGGCGCAGCGCCTCATGCAGCGGAGCGAGGTCGCCCCACGCGGTGGCACCAAGGCCAGGCCCGCTGGCGATGGTGGCCCCACGAGCAAGGCCTGCCCCCTTGAGCGTTTCGGCGATGCGTTGGCCGTAGGCGGCGCGCTGGCCGAGCTGCGTTGCGGCGCGCGTGGCGATTGCCGCATCGAGACTTTCATCGCCTAAAGCAACGGGCAGGAGTGCATCGAGTTCAGCGTGCAGTGAGCCGGCGAGCGGTGCGGCGTTCCGAAGCGCAGCAGCAGCGGCGTGCAAACGTGCAACGCGCCCACCAGCCGATCCGACGCTGGCAAGGGCGAGAGCGAAGGCGGCGGCGAGACCACGAATCGGACCAGGCGCGATCGCATCAACGGTCAGGAGTGCGGCGATGCTGCTCGCGCTCGTGGCGCGGCGCTCAGCAATCACCGCGGGAAGCGCACGAACATCGAGCACGATCACGCCACCCTCTTCGTCGCGAATCGGCGAGGCGAAGGCTGGTTCTGGCGCGGCAGAACCCGCCTTGATCAACCCCGCATCGCCTGGCATGTCGAGATGCGTCTCTGCCGCGCGTCGCCGCGTTGGTTCTACGCCCGATTCGCGCGCTGACCCTTGCAGATCACTTGTGATGGACTGGGCCTGACCGCGAAGTGCGCCCAGCGCGCCGAAGAGTGAACCGGCGGTCGCGGCGCCATCGTTGGCGATGCTACGAAGGAAGGATCTCCGATCGTTGACAGGACGTTTCGCCATAGCGGCGACTAGAAGGCGATGATCGCCGAGACGATGCCGTCTGGAAGTCGCTTGCGACCACCGAGGGCGGGGAGCTCTGCCAAGAAGCTGATGCCAACCACTGAGGCTCCGAGCTGCTCCACGAGCTTCACGGTGCCAGCCACGGTACCGCCGGTGGCGAGAACATCGTCAACGATCACCACGCGGGCACCCTTCTGCAGGGCATCACGATGAATCTCGAGCACGTTTTTGCCGTACTCAAGGTCGTACTCCACCGAGATGGTTTCGGCGGGGAGCTTGCCGAGCTTGCGCACCGGCACGAAGCCAACACCGAGGTTGGCGGCGATCGGTGCACCGAAGATGAAGCCGCGGGATTCGATGCCGATGATCACGTCGGGCTTCAACCCACGGATCGGTGCCGTCATCGCCTCGAGGGCGGCGGCGAAGGCCTCGCCATCCTGCAGGAGGGTGGTGATGTCACGAAAGACAATCCCCTTCTTCGGAAAGTCGGGGATCGTTCGAATCTTCGAGGAGAGCTGATCTGGGGTCACGGCGGAAGTTTACGCGAGCGGCGCTCCTGTCGCGTTCGCCGCCTCCCAGCGCCGCACCTCCGTCACGATCCCCTCCACAAGTCGTGCGGCAAGGCGCCAGGCCTCCCCGCCCGAGACGCGCTCTCGGCTGCGAATCTGGCTCCCGCTCATGCTCAGTTCTGGGATGGGGTTCGCCGCCAGGGCACGTGCGGCAAGACCAGGCTGCAGCTCGCCGAGTCGCACGATCAGGCGACCCTCCTCAATGAGAAGCGAAGCGAGCCCCGCCTCGCTCGCGCCGGCGCGGAGTCGTGCCACTTCGAGGAGTCGCTCCGCCTCTGGCGGCGGCGCACCGAATCGGTCGCGCAGCTCCTCGGCGATGGCACTGATCGCGGCGTCTGCATCGGCGATGCCGAGGCGACGGTAGATGTCGAGTCGTTGCCCCTCATCGGCGACATAACTTTCGGCAAGGTGTGCCGAGACCGGCAGGTCGATAAGCGCCGCGGTGCGACGACGCGCCGGCGCACGCCCCTCGCGGCTTGCGCGACGCACTTCAACAGCATCTGCGAGCAGTTGTGAATAGAGATCAAAGCCAACCGCCGCAATGTGCCCAGACTGTTCGCCGCCGAGCAGGTCGCCGGCGCCGCGAATCTCAAGGTCGGCGAGCGCCAACTGGAATCCGGCGCCGAGGTGCGACGCATCGAAGATCGCCTTGAGGCGCTTGCGCGCATCATCGGTGAGCGCCTCTTCTCGTCGATAAAGTAGGTAGCACCAGGCGCGTCGATTACTTCGACCAACGCGACCGCGCAACTGATACAGCTGCGCAAGGCCGAGTCGATCGGCACGATCAATGATGATCGTGTTGGCATTCGGAATGTCAAGGCCTGATTCGATGATGGTGGTGCAGACCAAGATCTGCGCCTCACCACGAACGAACTCGCCCATGACGCGCTCAAGTGCGCGCTCCTCCATCTGCCCGTGCCCAACCACCACGCGCGCATCGGGAACGAGTCGGCGAATCTGTTCCGCCGCCGCCTCAATCGACTCAACGCGGTTATGCACGTAGTACGACTGGCCGCCGCGCTCTAACTCGCGCAGCAGTGCATCGCGCACCAGCTCGAGGCTCGCCTCAGTGACGCGCGTAGCCACAGGGTGGCGATCTTCAGGTGGAGTCTCAATCGTGGAGAGGTCGCGAATCCCTGAGAGGGCGAGGTTCAGCGTGCGCGGGATCGGCGTGGCGGTGAGGGTCATGACATCGAGTTCCGCACGGAGCGATTTCATGCGCTCCTTGGCGGCAACGCCAAATCGATGCTCCTCATCCACCACGAGCAGGCCGAGGTGCTTGAAGGCAACGTCTTTCGAAAGAAGCCGGTGGGTGGCGAC
This sequence comes from Chloroflexota bacterium, assembly GCA_039804225.1. GTDB lineage: Bacteria > Chloroflexota > Limnocylindria > Limnocylindrales > Limnocylindraceae > Limnocylindrus. Next base: position 1,394 of record JBDLWN010000075.1, on the reverse strand, counting down.
GACCAGGTCGACCTCGCCGGTGGCGAGTTTGGCGACGATCTCAGCCTGTCGCGCTGCCGAGACACTGCGCGAAAGGAGTTCGAGCTTGAACGGATATGCGGCAAGGCGACGACGGAAGGTTTTGATGTGTTGCAAGGCGAGTACCGTGGTCGGCACCAGCACGGCAACCTGTCGCCCCGCCTCGAGTACGGCGAAGGCGGCGCGCAGTGCGACCTCGGTCTTGCCGTAGCCAACATCGCCCACGATCACGCGATCCATCGGACGCGGTCGGCTCAGGTCACCCTTCGTTGCCTCAATGGCCGTGAGCTGGTCAGGAGTTTCGCGATACGGGAAGGCGGCCTCAAACTCGGCGAGCCACGGACTCCCTGGAGTGATCGCGGGGCGATGCGCCAACTCGCGCGCGGCGTAGATGCGCAGCAGCTCGTCGGCGAGATCGTCGGCCGCCTTCTTGGCACGCTCCTTGGCGCGACGCCACTCACCACCGCCGAGGCGACTGAGTTGCGGATGCTCTGATCCGGTGTAGCGCGCGATACGCGAGAGCTGCTCCACTGGGGTGAAGACGGTGTCGGTGCCGCCGTAGGCAATCTCGAGATAGTCGCGCTCATCGCCTTCGCCACCGCGGCGCACCATGCCCACGAAACGACCAACGCCGTGATCCACATGCACCAGATAGTCGCCCGGGGTGAGTCGCTCCGCCGCCTCGCGCGTGATGCCGCGACGATGCACCACCGGTCGACGAACGCGCGTAGCGCCGAAGAGTTCGCGGTCGGTGATTACCGTCAGTCCATCGACGCCGCCTTGGAATCCGCCGTCGAGGCCACCCGTCAAGATCGTGAGCGAACCGGGCTTCGGGTTGCTGATGAGCCCCTCGCTCACCACCGCGCGTTCGCCACCCTCGGTGATCAACTCCGCAATGCGCGCCGCCTGCTCCGAAACGATCAGCACGCGCGCCCTGTCGCGGCGCCAGGTTTCAAGGCCCTCGGTGAGTGCGCGTGATCGCCCGCTCGGCACCACAGGGTCGTGCCAGCCGAACGAGTCGTCGCCGTCGGCGCGGATCAGTGTTGTTGCATCAGAGCTCCAGGTGAGTGCGAGCCGCTGTCCACCAGCTGCGGTGAGTGCAGCGATCAGCGCGCTCCCCTCTGGAATCGGCGACGGCCAACCTGCGGGCAGCAAGCGTGTGGTTCGCAGCACATCGGCGCGCTCCTCGGTCTGACGTGAGAGTGCATCAGCGGCCTGGCGCAACTCCCCTGGCTCATCGAGCACCACCAGTGCATCGCCCACCTGGTCGTAGGCGCGCTCTGCACTCAGCAGTACCGACCAGAGCTCAAGGCCATCACCGCGTTCTGCCTGGTTGCGTGCCGCGATCCCCGCCTCCCACCGAGCAAGATCCTCGG
>JBDLWN010000074.1:0-5548 GCA_039804225.1 Chloroflexota bacterium | reverse complement strand
CAATCGATCTACTAGAACCCCTGCGTTTTGGATGGCGAGATTCTCCTCGAAGATTTGGTGGATAGCTGCGGTATCAAGCACATGTGCGATATCGGGCGTGGTGAGACATGCCTCGCGCAGATGAATGGCTGATTCGTGCGCCCGAGCTGCTGTAGTTTGCACGACGGAGTAAGCATCGGGCCGATCCATGCCCGCATCGATGAGTGCAGTAAGCAGGCGTGATGCGGCGTACAGCCCAAGCCCTTCGTCGAGGTTCTGTCGCATACGGTCGCGGCGAATCTCTGCACCATCAATCACGCCGTTGAGTGACTCGACCATGAAGGCGAGGAGCGAGGTGGCGTCGGGGAGCAGGATGCGCTCCGCAGAGCTGTGGCTAATGTCGCGCTCGTGCCAGAGCGGCTGGTTCTCCATCGCGGCAGCGGCATAGCCTCGAAGGAGGCGAGCGAGACCGGCGATCCGCTCGCTCTTGATCGGATTACGCTTCTGCGGCATCGCCGAGCTGCCAGCCTGACCAGCGCGGAATGGCTCGCGCATCTCGTCTACCTCGGAACGCTGCAGGTGGCGGATCTCGGTGGCGATCCGTTCGAGGGTACCGCCGGCAATGGCAATCGCACTCACGAAGGCGGCGTGACGATCTCGCTGCACGATTTGTGTGCTCGCCTCGTCGGCGCGCAGGCCGAGCGCCGCTAGTGCGACCCGCTCAATTTCAGGGTTGATCTGGCTGTACGTGCCGACTGGCCCTGAGATCTTTCCCGTCGCAGCTTCGGCGGCGGCATTCGTGATGCGCTCACGCGCCCGTGCAACTTCAAAGGCCCAGTTCGCCATCTTGGCGCCCATGGTGGTTGGCTCTGCGTGCATGCCGTGCGTTCGCCCAATCATGATCGTGTCGCGCTCCTCGCGAGCGCGGCGGATGATCGTCGTGAGCAGTGTGGCGAAGCCTGCGTCAATGAGTGCAGCGGCATCACGCATCTGCAGCGCGAGTGCAGTATCAACGACGTCGCTACTGGTAAGGCCGTGGTGAATCCAGCGACCCTCAGGGCCAGCACTCTCTGCAAGCTGATTCACAAAGGCCACCACATCGTGATCGGTGGTGCGCTCCAGCTCGTTAATCCGTGCGACGTCAACCTTCGCCTTGGCACGAATCACTGCGACGGCGTCGGCTGGGACTTCGCCCGTTGCGGCTTGCGCGTCAAGCACGGCGAGTTCAACCCGCAGCGCCGCACTCCAACGCGCCTCATCGCTCCAGACCGCCGTCATTGACGGCGTAGCGTAGCGGGGGATCATCGCTTAGCGTGGCGCAACGGGCGCCAGGCGCGCTCAATCGTTTGTGTGCGCTCAGGGCCAACGGAGAGGAGCACGATCGGCGCACCGGCGATCTCTTCGAGCGCCGTGACATAACGACGGGCGTTCTCTGGGAGGTCGGCCATGGCGCGGACGTTGGTGATCTCTTCGTCCCAGCCAGGGAACGTTTCGTAGATCGGCTTTGCGCGTTCGACCTCTGCGCTCGATGTTGGCCAGCGCTCAACGCGCTTCCCATCGATCTCATACGCAACGCAGAGCAGAATCTCAGGAATACCCGAGAGCACATCGAGCTTATTCAGCATGATGCTGGAGACACCATTCAACTCAACGGCGTAGCGGAGCGGAACTGCGTCGTTCCAGCCGACACGGCGACGGCGACCAGTGGTGGTGCCAACCTCATGTCCGGTGACGGCGATGCGCTCGCCGATTGCGTCGGTGAGCTCGGTGACGAATGGCCCAGACCCTACGCGTGTGGCGTATGCCTTCATGACGCCCATCACCTCATCAATCTGCAGCGGGGCAATGCCACCACCAGTGGTGGCGCCGCCAGCGATCGGATGCGATGAGGTGACGAATGGGTAGGAGCCGTGATCAAGGTCGAGCATCGCCCCCTGGGCACCCTCAAAGAGGAGGTGCTCTTTTCGGGCATAGGCGCGCTGGACCAGGTCGTTGGTGTCGGCGATATGTGGCCGAAGGCGCTCGCCCCAGGTGGCAATCAGTGCGGCAACGGCATCAGCGTCCACCGCCTCGGCATAGTCGGTGGCACCAAGCGCAGCGAGGAGTGCGCGCTTCTCTGGAAGCACGCGCGCCAGTCGCGCCGCCGTTGAGGCTGGATCAAGGAGGTCTTCTACTCGGAGGCCGAGCCGAGCGGCACGATCCTCATAGGCGGGGCCGATGCCACGCTGCGTGGTGCCCACCTTGTCTCCGGCGAGCGCGCTCTCGCGGGCTTTATCGAGCGCCACGTGATGCGGGAGGATCAGATGGGCGGCGTGGCTCACGCGCACCTTTGAGATGTCGATGCCGCGGCTGATCAGCCCATCAAGCTCTCGGATAAGCGTCGCGGGGTTGACAACCACCCCTGGTCCGATGATTGGGGTGATGTGTCCGTAGAGGACGCCCGAGGGGACCAGGTGCAGCTTGAAGGTGTCGTCGCCAATCACGATGGTGTGGCCCGCGTTATCGCCGCCCTGGTAGCGAACGACCGTCGAAACCTGCTCGGCGAGGAAGTCGGTGGTCTTCCCCTTCCCCTCGTCACCCCACTGGAGTCCGACGATCACGCTCGCAGGCATAGCCCCTCGCTCTCGGCTGTGTGAATGCTGCCGGGCAACGCACGGCGGGGGGATCGTACCCCCTCGCCGCCCCCATCGGGTGCCCCGCGGCGCGGCCAAGGTGCGATGATCTGGCGACGATGCCACACCCCCCAGTGATCCTCTGGCTCCGACGAGACATCAGGCTTGCCGACCATCCTGCCCTTGTGGCGGCGGCGGCTGCGGCCAAGGAGCGCGGCGCACCCCTGCTTCCGATCTTCATCTGGGAGCCTGGCCTCATCGCTGGCCCCCGTGCCAGCGCCAACCGCACCTGGTTCCTGCGCGAGAGCGTCACGGAACTCAGCACTAGTCTGCGCGCTCTCGGCTCGGATCTCATTGAACTACAGGGGCCAGCCGCTGCCGCACTCCCACAACTAATTAGGGAACTACGCGCCGCAGGCGGTGTCGGCGACATCGATCTCTTCATGACGCGCGACCACACGCCATTTGCGCGAAAGCGCGATCGCTCCGTTGCGGAACTGCTCACACCACTCGGTGTGCAGGTGCACGCGAAGCGCGGACTTGTTGTTGTTGAGCCCGAGGAGCTGCTCACCGGTGGTGGCACACCGTACGGCGTGTACACCCCGTACTTCCGCCGCTGGCTTGAGCAGATCGATGCGACTGCTCCACTACCTGCACCGAAAACTCTCCCGCCACTACCAACGCCAACGCCAGTATCTACCGTTGATCAAGCGCTTCTCGATGCGTACGCGGTGCCAACCGCGCAGATCAATCAACTTCCCGTACCTGGTGAACGCGCCGCGCGCGCGCACGCCGATGCATGGCGAAAATCTGTTGACGACTATGCCAAGCGCCGAAACACGTTGGCTGATACCGCAGGAACGAGCCACCTCTCGGCGGCGCTGCACATCGGACTCCTCTCTCCACGCGAACTTGTTTCACGTCAATTACCGCTACCGCCAGAGCGCGAAGGGGAGCGCTCTGGCAAACGTCTCTGGGTGAGCCAGATTGCGTGGCGCGACTTCTACACACAGGTGCTCTGGCACGCACCACATGCGGCGCGCAGCGCGTGGCGACCAAGCTACGACGCAATCAAGTGGAGCAGCGACGCGTCGTTGCTTGCAGCGTGGAAAGGTGGCAAGACGGGATACCCTGTTGTTGATGCAGCCATGCGCCAACTTGCTGCAACGGGCTTCATGCACAATCGCGCTCGCATGATTGCGGCATCGTTCCTAACGAAGGATTTGTTGATTGATTGGCGCGAAGGTGAGGCGCACTTTCTTCGTCATCTTGTAGACGGCGATATTGCTGCGAACAACGGCGGCTGGCAGTGGTGCGCAGGGAGTGGCACCGATGCGCAACCGTACTTCCGCATCTTCAATCCGGTGACACAAGCGGGGAATTTTGATCCTGATGGAGCCTATGTGCGACGCTGGGTGCCCGAACTCGCCGCACTGAGCGCGCCAGCGATTCATGCGCCGTGGGCGCATCCAAAAGCGCTCGTTGCAGCTGGCATTGAACTCGGTCGCGATTACCCGCACCCGATCGTTGATCATGCCGAGGCACGACAGCGCACGCTTGATGCGTACAGCGCTGCGCTAAAGCCGACCTCGCAAAAGTAATGGCCGGCGGGAAGCGGGTGCGAACGACGCAACCGCATCGGCCACCGAGTGAGCGCCCCGAGAAGATCTGCGTGGTCTGCGCTCGACCATTCCAGTGGCGCAAGCGCTGGGAGCGTGTGTGGGAAGAGGTGAAGTACTGCAGCGACGCCTGTCGGAAACGCCGTGGCTAAGGCGCCGCACCTCGTCATCCTCGGGGACCAGCTCACCGATCAGGTGGGGCCACTGCGCGCACTCATTGACGGCGGGAGCCACTTCGCACGGCCCGTGTTTGTCATCGAAGTAACGGGAGTACGTCGAGCCAAGCGGCACATTCAGGCGGTTGCCATGCAGGTGGCGGCCCTTCGCACCTTTGCCGCCGAGATGAACTCGCGTGACGTGGAGACCGAGGTGGTCGCCGCTGAAACGCTGGACCAGGCGCTCACGGCTATCCGCACCCGCCATCAGCCGGCGAGCATCACGCTGATGGACCCAGCGCAGCCACAGGAGCTGGCTGAAGTTGAGACGTGGGGGAGGACGAGCGGGCTCCCGATCACGATCGTGCAGAACGAACTCTGGCTCACCACGCGAGATGAATGGGCAGCATTCCGGGCTGGGCGCAAGGAGCTCCGGATGGAGTTTTGGTACCGCCGCGTTCGTGGCGCACGAGGCTGGCTCATGGAGGAGAGCGATGCAACGAAGCCCCTCGGAGGAACCTGGAACCTTGATCAGGAGAATCGCGAACGACTAGCGGTCGGCACGACCGTGCCCGTGCTGCCGCAGCGAGCGGTGCCCAGCGCTGTTGGTGAGGTACTCAGCGAGTTGCAAACCGAAGGGCACGACCTCTTTGGCAGCGCAGAGGAGTTCCGCTGGCCGATTACACGTGCAGAGGCTCTGACCGAACTAGAGGAGTTCTGTCGCGATCGTCTTGCCGGGTTCGGCCCCTATGAAGATGCCATGTCGCGGGAGCACGATCATCTCTTTCACTCACTTCTCTCGCCAGCGCTGAATCTTGGGCTTCTCACCCCAGAGGAGGTCTGCCTGCGTGCGATGCAGGAGTACGGGTCACGCAGCAGCGAGATTCCACTCTCCAGCATCGAGGGCTTCATTCGGCAGATTCTTGGATGGCGAGAGTTCATGCATCACGCCTATGTTGACTTCTGGCGCGAGTGGGAGAGTGACAATGGCCTTGAGGCGCATCACAGGCTCCCCGAGTTCTATTGGAGCGGAGAGACGCACATGGCATGTGTCAGCCGTGTTGTAAAAAAACTGCAGCGTAGCGGTCATGCGCACCACATTGAGCGACTAATGGTCCTTGGGAACTTTGCGCTCCTCTTTGGTGTGAACCCACAAGCGGTCGACTCGTGGTTCCTTGAAACG
>JBDLWN010000073.1:0-6460 GCA_039804225.1 Chloroflexota bacterium | reverse complement strand
CTGGTCTCCGTGATTCCCGTATGGATTGCGCAGCGGATCGGCGGCGGAGAGATCGCGCGGGGTGGACGTTAGGCAACTTCTGGACCGGGAGATCGCTCTGGGTGCATTACCCCCGAGGAATTCGTCGCGACAGAGCGCTGCGGATCATGCCCAGAGTGCGCTGAATGGAGGCACTCGTGCGCTCACGCTGCGACCCGAATCCCGCAATGGGTTGGGAGGGCTGTGCAATCCCTGCAGTGACGAGCAGCGAGTACAGCATGCCAGCTGCTGAGGCCACGTGTACTGACCGATCCGGCGTCTCCGTGGTGGGAATGGCCTGCGCTGATTGCGCGCGGAAGCGTTGAAGATCGCCGATCACCGTCACGCCCGAGCGCTCAATGCCAGCGGCGATCTCTTGGTTGAGCGCGGCCACACGGGGCTCCCAAGATTGTGGGAGACGCATCTTCTCAGGAGTTCCGACGCGCACACTGTTTACATATCCGTCGAACGTCCTCAGGACACCTTGGCGATACCCCCGCAGCGTGCCTCCGCGCGCATAGAACTCTTGGTTAAGTGCAAGAAGGACATCCGATTCAAACGGCGAAAGTGATTGGTTTGTGCGTCTTGGTGCAGCGGAGGCGGAGCCAGGTGTCACACCGACGATCTCCTCAACGGTACGGAAGAGGCTCTCGGGGTTCGTTGGATCCAGTACCACGACTGAGACACGATCACCACCGATGCGCTTCCCCCAGCGGGCCGCGATGAAATCGTATCTGTGCTTCCCCCACGCTCTCACCGCAGTGGGCGAAGTAGGTTCATCAAAGATGGTGGTGAGCCAATCATGAAGCGACTGCTTTCCACCGAGCTTCAGCGCCTGTTGCCAAGCGGAGACAAGCGTCGAAGAGAGTGGACGAACGAAGAGCAGCACGCGCATTCGCGATCCATCAAGCTCGCGTACCGCGCGCTCCACAGCTTCGTCTGATGCGCCTGCGTACCACTCGCTGCTGATGATTGCCCGCGCACCGCTCCCTAGATCTGGTGTTGTCTTGCGTACGGCTGCAACCAGCTGCTCCCATTCGCGCATTGGCACTGGCTTCCCGCTCATGCGGTCCGCTACGCCGACGAGACCCTTGGCGGGGGCAATCCAGTGCGCCCCTTCGCTCACGTAGTGGACTCCCTGAGCAGCGAGCGTGGCCCGATTGCGAGCGAGCCATGACTGAAGTGCCGTGGATCCGCACTTTGGCGCGCCAATATGGATGAAGCGGTCTGCAGTGGGCCGCGGAGCGTGGCTCATGCGCTGATCACGTTGCTCATCCTACGAAGGTGAGACATCACGCACAGGTTGTCAACGGCTACCCTTGCAGGCGAGAACGCTCTGTGCCTAACAAACAGTGCGAGCGGTCAGCGTGACGCTCGTTCGCTTCGGAGTGCGCGGACAACATAGGCGATTGCCAGCACCCAGACCGTCACGATCGCAATGTAGACAAGTTGAAACGTCACCTCGGAGGCCTCAAGCGCGCCAAGGATTGTACGTGCGTTGGTAAAGCAAATAAATCCGCCGACGATCGCGCCAAGGAGGCGCGGATTGAGTTTCCGAACTGAATACGCAGCAATCGGTGCGGCGATGATTCCACCGCCAAGGAGAGCAACAACATACTCTAGTCGAACCGCCTGACCGCTCAGTGCGACAAAGAAGCCAATGCTTGCGGAGATCGCCACAACGAACTCACTCGCACTGACCGTGCCGATCACGCGGTTCGGTGCGAGTCTGCCGTCAGCGAGCAGTGTTGGTGTTGTGACCGGTCCCCAGCCGCCGCCGCCAGTTGCATCAACAAATCCACCGACCAGGCCAAGCGGTGCAAGAAAGCGAAGGCTTGGTCGACCGGTCCGCGCAACGCGAACCTTGCCGAGCACGAACCGAAGGAGCACATAGATGCCGAGCGTGAAGAGGAGCGTGCTTGCGAGCGGCTTTGCGAATTCCGTAGAGATTGAAGAGAGGAAGGTGGCACCAAGAAATGCACCAATGCCCCCAGGGATCGCAATCCGACGCACGGCATGCCAGTCCACGTTGTTGAAGCGGTGGTGTGCCACGCCAGAGATGGCCGTCGTCCCTACCTCTGCGAGATGCACTGAAGCGGACGCAGCCGCAGGTGTCAGGCCCGTAGCAATCAAGAGTGTTGATGAGGTAAGCCCGTAGCCCATGCCGAGTGCACCGTCCACTAGCTGCGCCACAAGTCCCGCAATGGCGACGGCGATCAACTGTTGCATGGAGCCTCCTTAATCACATAAATGTAAGGTATCTGTATAGACAATAGGCAGCGACTGCCGTCGTGTCAATCGTCCGCCGAGGGACTCAGCGCCAGGCGCTGGGGTTCTTTAGGAGGAGGCGTACTTTCGCTGGGAACTTGCCGCTAATCGCGCTCGCAAGGGAGATGCTCTCAAGCACTTCGCGCTCTGCCGCTCGGACCGCCACCAGGGCGCCTCGCAGGCCCTCTGCCGCTCCCTTGTACTTCAGCTTCTCCGGTCGCGTCCCCGCCACATTTGCCAACGTGCCGTCCACGGCACGAATCACGTCAGCCAAGCTGATTGCCATCGCGTCGCGCGCCAACGTCCAGCCACCCTCAGGCCCTCGTCGAGCCTTCACGATGCCGCCCCTGCGCAACTCCGCCAGCACCGCACCCAGGTAGGAGGCGGGAATTGCCTGGGCACCCCCGATTTCGGAGGTGGTCAGCGGGGTGCCGCGCGCCGCCGCCAGTTCGAGCGCAGCGCGAAGGGCATAATCGGTTCTACTCGTGAGGCGCATGGCTCCATCATACTTGAGCGAAGAACTTGACTCAGGTCGAAAGACCGCATTAGTGAGGTGTGGATGCAACTTCAAGTGACGCTTCGGCCAGGCTCCTTCATGACACGTACCGGAGATGAATAGTGATTCACGTGAGAGTCGCCCGTCGGAGGGGGTCATGACGCAGGAGTTTGCCGCACCACTTCCGCGTGGTAGCGTGCTGCTTCACATAGGCCCGCCAAAGACAGGGACGAGCGCACTGCAGGGTGCGTGCCATGCGGGCAGGGACGCTCTCCGAAAGGCGGGAGTCCGGTACGCAGGGAGCGGAGTCCAGCCATCCACTGCAGCGTTTGCGATTACCGAACGTGAACACCCAAGTACTGGACGCCCACCGTCAATGCGTCACTGGAGCAGCCTTGTCCGCGACGTCAAGTCAGCCCGAGGCGACTCAGTGTTGATTAGCAGTGAATTCTTTGCCGGCGCATCGCCAGCTCAGGCGGAGCGCATTATCAACGAGCTCGGCAGAGAGAAGACCCATATTGCCATTACGCTCCGGCCACTTACAAAGATCCTCGCTTCACGCTGGCAGCAGAACGTACAAGAGGGGGCAAAGGTTCGATACGACGAGTGGCTACGCGAGGTACTCACAAACCCAGAGTCCACGCACGCTCGTCGATTCTGGTCGCGCCAGCGACACGATGAACTTGTGGAGCGATGGGTCTCAGTCGCTGGTGCCGATCGTGTACACGTCATCGTCATCGATGATAGTGACCATGATGGAATTCTTCGACATTTTGAGACACTACTTGGCGCACCGGCACACACGCTTGTCGCCCACAAAGATGCGCCGAACCGTTCGCTGACGCTTGAAGAGGTTGAGGTGGTTCGATCGTTTAATGAGCAATTCGCCGAGGCGGGACTCTCAACGGCGCTCCGACATAAGCTGATGGCACGTGGAGCTGCAACGCACCTGAAGCGCCGAGATCCCGGACCAAGCGAGCAAAAGATCCCAACGCCAGGCTGGGCAATCAGCGCTGCACATGAAGTTGCGCTTGCAATGATCGAGCGCATCCGGAAGAGCGGAGCTGACATCCGAGGGGATCTCAGCCTTCTGACACGCCTCCCCCTCGCAAGCAGCGAGGAGCATGACTCAGAAACAGCAGTGGACCCTGAGATTGCCGCTCGCGCAGCGATGGGCATCCTCTTTGCATCAGGAGCCACTCACGGATATGAGGAGGGGAGTCGTGTGCCAGCCTGGGGAGAGCCATACGACGTTCAGCGTCTCTCTTCGCGCCAGCTCGCCATCGTGCTGCTCCAGCGCGTCTTGAGTCGCATAATGCGCGTCATTCGTTCTCCGCGCGCCCCACGACCTTAGAACGTCGGTCAGGTGCTCAGGGCACGACTACGCCTGGCCCTTGAACACCTTTCGCTCTCGTAGCAGGGCAAGGATCAGGTCAACACTCTCCTCAAGCGGCAGCCGCGAGGCATCGATGGTTAGGTCGGCGTCGTCTGGAGCTTCATACGGTGATGAGATGCCCGTGAAATCGGCAATCTCTCCAGCGCGTGCCCGCGCATAAAGCCCCTTTCGGTCACGCGCTTCACAGACCTCAAGTGGAGTGCTGATGTAGATCATGATGAATGGCACTTTGCCGGCGGCAATCTCTCGTGCGGCAGCGCGTGCCTCGTGGAACGGTGCGATCGGTGCCGCGATCGCAATCGCACCACCCACCGCGGCCTCCGTTGCGACTCGAGCGATGTTCTTCACATTCTGGATTCTTGAAGCTCGATCAAACCCCAGATGCTGAGAGACGCGCCGCCGAAGTTCATCACCATCTAGGAGTTCAGTGTGCAGGTGCAGTTCGCCAAGCTTCGTAGCGAGCGCTCGGGAGATGGTGGACTTTCCGGAACCAGAGAGGCCAGTGAAGAGAATCACCGCTCCCAGGTGCCTCTCCGGGTTGCTAGCGGCGCGAAGTGCCGCAGCGGCTCGAGGGGGGAATTCAGTCGCCGTTTCACCATCCACGTGAGCGGCGGGCGTGATGGGGGTCGCACCAAGTAGACGCGCCAGTGCTTCAAGTGACGGCGCATTCGTGCGCGGCCACGGCAGTACCAGAGTCTCACACTGGAGCTGCGGGCTCGTATCTTCAATTACCCGTTTCGCTTCCTCTGCAAGATCTACCAACGTGCCGCCACCAATGGCACCGCGCGGCGGAGCATGACGGGAGGACAGTACGGCGATCAACAGTCGGACCCGACGGTCTGGCAGTTCAGGGTTCCCGGCATCCGCCTGCGCATGGAGTGCCGCGTTTGCTGCGTGATGAAGTTGCGCGGCAGAGAGTGGTGTTGCGAATGGCATGAGCAGGGTAGTCATCTCACCCCGCAAAACTTCAGCCGCATCTCGTCGGAGGCGAGGGCTCCAGGCGGGTCCAATTCCAGCCGCGAGCGGTTGTAGTCTTGTCAGCGTGACGCCATCCCATCTCGCAACTACGGTCCCCTCGTGGTCATGCAGCTGACACGGTTGAAGCGGCTGGATTCGAGGATGTGATGCGGGCGGGACGTAGCCACGAAGGCACAACTCAAGGTAGTCAATCTCGTCGTCGTTCAGGATTTCTTGCGGGAGTCCACTCGCTGCTTCCATGCGGTGAGGATACCCTCTACGCTGCCTGAGATGGGAGTGAATGAATTCAGACCAGAGCGCGCCATCTGCGCGGCAGAGGCACGCCGAATCGCAGAAGCGGCGGGCGCTCTTCTGTTGGAGTTACGCGCTGCAGCGAGTGCTGCACCTGCGTTTGACCCTACCGATCTACGCAACGAAGGTGACCAGCGTGCGCATAGGCTGATCACCGGTCAACTCCACGCTGCATTTCCAAACGACGCGATCCTCTCCGAGGAGGCCGCAGATGACGAGACGAGGCTGCGTGCAGATCGCGTCTGGATTGTGGATCCACTTGACGGCACACGTGAGTTCGGGGAGCGTGATGAGCACGGAGTGTGGCGAACAGATTTCGCAATTCACATCGCGCTGTGGGAGAAGGCACACGGATTGACGATAGGAGTGGTTGCACTCCCAGCCCGCGCGCTCTTCGTGGAGAGTGAGTCCCCCCCGGCAATGCCGGCCGCATCATCTGGACCACTTCGCCTAGCCGTGAGCCGATCCCGACCGCCTGCGCTCATTGAGGCGATCGCCCAGTCTGGTCGCGCAACACTGCACCCTATGGGATCAGCTGGCGTGAAGGCTACGGCGGTCATCACGGGCGAAGCTGATGCCTACGTGCACTCTGGGGGGCAGTACCAGTGGGATTCAGCGGCCCCAGTCGCCGTCGCCCTCGCCGCAGGCCATGTTGCAACCCGACTCGACGGTTCACCGCTGCGCTACAACGTGCCGGACCTCCTCCTCCCAGACCTGATCATTTGCCACCCCGCACGAGTGGATGAGCTACGCGCGCTTCTCAGCAGGGCGGGCGTCGGGTCTCAGGGAAGTGCGGCAGAATCACCACGATGAGTAGAGTCACCGAGGCCACCCCGTGAAAGGGCACGTCATCAGTCAGCTCGCCGCCCTGGAGGCGGAGAGCATTCATATCTTCCGCGAGGTCGCGGCGGAGATGGAGCGCCCCTGCCTTCTCTTCTCTGGCGGAAAGGACTCGATCGTCATGCTGCATGTGGCGCGCAAGGCGTTCGCTCCAGCGCCGATTCCGTTCCCCG
>JBDLWN010000072.1:0-2780 GCA_039804225.1 Chloroflexota bacterium | reverse complement strand
TGTGCTGCTTGACCGTTCGGCGGCGCGAGCCCACGATGGATCCATGCACATCCTGTTGGTCGAAGACGACGTCAAACTCGGGCCGCTGATCGTTCGGCTGCTTGCGGCGGAGCGGCACACCGTTGAGCTTGCGCCGACGGGCGCGGACGGAGTCGCTTTCTGGGAGAGCAAGCGCTGGGACCTCATCATCCTCGATCGCATGCTGCCTGACCTTGAGGGTGCGTCAATATTGCGCGACCGCCGGCGAGCCGGCGACACCACGCCAGTGCTGATGCTCACCGCACTCGGGACGGTGGATGACCGCGTGGAAGGGCTCGACTCTGGTGCCGATGACTATCTCACCAAGCCGTTCGCAGCCTCTGAACTGCTCGCACGCGTGCGCGCGCTTGGACGACGAAGTGAGTTTGCCGCTGGCGGCGCAGTCTCCCGCGTCATCGTCCCGGGCCTAGAGCTGGACGAGTCACGACACGCGCTCACCTATGAGGGGAGCGTGATCGATCTCTCTGCACGTGAGTACGCACTCCTTGCGCACCTGATGCGCAATCGCGGCGCTGCGCTGACGCGCCAGCAGCTCCTTGACGAAGTGTGGGGGGCAGAGCCAGATGTCTATTCGAATGTGGTGGATCTCTACATCCACTACCTGCGCGAGAAGTTCAAGGATGCTGGACACGACGATCTAATCAAGACGGTGCGCGGTGTCGGCTACCGCCTCGTCGAGGCGGAGGCTTGATGAGCGGGTCACGCTCCCCGCGACCGGCGGAAGGCGGCATCGAGGCGCTTCTTGCCCGCACGCGTCGGCAAGTTGCGGGGTTCACGCTTGTCGCAATCGTCTCCGTCATCGCTATTGTCGGTGTTGGCACCGCACTCGCTGGCTCTCGCGCGATTGACGCTGGATTGGACGATGCTTTGCGCGAACGTGCCACCGACATCCTTCATGAGATTGAGGAGAAACTGCCGCCGCTCCCGTCGCCTGAACCATCCGGTGATCCGTCGGAGTCTGACGATCCTGATGAGAGTCCGTCGCCACGCGTGACGCCGTCACCAAGTGTGACGCCAAGCGAATCTCCTGAACCCGAACCAACGCTCCCCCCTGGTGATGAAGACGAGGAGGAGAACGAAGAAGAGAACGAAGAAGAGAACGACGAGGAGGGAGAGGTCGAAGAGGAGAGCGACGCTGGCGCGCGTGTTGGTGTGCTCTTTCATATGCATGTGACGGGCGGAGGTACGCTCGTGTTCGGGCGCGTCTCCACGCTTGGCGGTGCCGTATCGCAGCTTCCGTTGGACGAAGATGCTGTTGACCCAACGCGCGGCGGGATCCCGGATGAGGTTCTCGAGGAGGAGTTCGACGAAGATGGACCGTGGGCGATCCTCTCGCCGAATGGAACGGTCCTCGCCACCTCAGAGACGATCAGCAACGAGTTCCCTCTCGTTACAGCCGCCGCAGAGGCGGCTGGCGTGGCGGATGTTCGTACAGTTCTCATTGGCGCCGTTGAGTATCGGCTGATGACGCTTCCAGTTCGACACCCGCAGGCGGGACCAGACGGACCGCTGCTCGGATACGTCCAGGTTGCGGGGCGCCTCGATATTGCCGACGCACAGCAGGCGAGCCTGCTGACGACGCTACTGATCTTCGGCGGGCTTGGGCTCGCGGCGGCGCTGCTGGTGGCCGTGCTCGTGACGAGACGTGTGCTCGCGCCAATTGCGGCGGCGGCGAACCGCGAGCGCGGTATGGTTGCAAAGGCCTCGCACGAACTCCGCACACCAGCCTCCGTGATCCTTTCGAGCGCGGAGATCCTTGAGCGCGAAGGGCTCGTGAAGCCCGAAGGTCGCGAGCTGTTGCGCGGTATTGCCGAAGAGTCCCAGCGACTCGGCCGGCTGAGCGCCGATCTGCTCACCCTCGTCAAGGAGCGCGCGGGCGACGCCGCCCAGCAACTCACGCTCGTTGCGGGCGATGTGGCCGATGTAGCGCGAACCGCTGCCGAGCGTGCAGTGATCATGGCGAAGCAGCGAGAGTGCAGCATTGAGACGGAGATCTCAGCGCGTCCACTTAAGGCGGCGATTGACGCTGATCGACTCCTTCAGATGTTGCTCAACCTTGTTGAGAATGCAATTCGGCACTCTCCACCGGGCGGCCGGGTCACGATCGGTGCCGCCTCGCACGATGGTCGCGCAGAGATCTGGGTTGACGATGAGGGGCTCGGCATCCCAGAGGATGAGCGAGAGCTTGTCTTCGACCCGTTCTATCGCAGCCCGCGAGATCGCTCCTCACGCGATGGTGGATCGGGGCTCGGCCTTGCGATCGCCCGATCCATAGCGGTGGCACACGGGGGAACACTCATCGCCGAATCCTCCCCCGCAGGTGGCGCGCGACTCGTCGCTCGCATCCCACTCCTTCGCGCCTAGTAGTCGTGTCCAACGGGACGCCCGCACTCGTGCACCTTGTCGGCGCCAAGATTCCGCATCAGGTTCACCAGTACGAAGCCCCCGCAACTGACGGGTCGGCGCACGCACGTGGTGAACGGATTGCGTATGGTGCCGCCGCTGCGGAGGCGCTTGGGGTGCCTGCGTCGCAGATGTTCAAGTCACTCGTCGTGGCCCTAGAGCACGCCTCTGGCGCATCGGGCGTACTCGGCGCACCGGACGTGCAACGCGTGCTAGATGTCCGTCAGGAGAAGTACGGGATCGTGCTCGTCGCGGTGGATCGTGAGGCGAGCCTCAAACGCGTGGCGCGCGCGTTTGGTGCGCGACGCGCCGAACTCCTTGACCCTGCCGAGGTGACG
>JBDLWN010000071.1:0-4749 GCA_039804225.1 Chloroflexota bacterium | reverse complement strand
GTGAAGTAGTGCTGCTATTCCAAGAAGGAGCACGCTGATCGCGGCTCCCGTTCGGAATCCTCGTGAGTCGGTCATCTGTGACATGTGTGACACCTCAGGCTGACTTGATGTGGCGGCGCGTGATGCGCCGATGGAGCCTGATCGACCGGAGCGGGCAGTTAGCGCGCGAGCGGTCGCAGGCGGGGAACATGCGAGCGTCGACAGATCGACGGCTCACCTGCGACGGATGCAATTAACTCTGCTGCACTCATTGCTGCCATCGTAGCGTGGTCGTTCACAACTTACTTACTGCTTAGGCTTGCAATAGCCTTCTGCGCAGTCTCAAGGCCGAGCAGCGCACAGTGAATGCGCGTGGGCCCTACCTCAACGCCAAGGAGCTCCATCACGAAGGGGCTGGTGAGTGCCAGGATCTCGGCCGCACTCTTGCCACGCAGCTCGTCGGTAATGAGCGAGGTGCCAGCCTGTGAGATGGCGCACCCACGGCCCATGAAGGCAACATCGGTAATGATCCCCGCCTCATCGAGTTGCAACTGCAGATTGATGACGTCGCCGCAGTTTGGGTTGCGCCCCTCAAGGCTGACACTCGGCGCGGTGAGGGTGCCCTGGTTATGCGGTCGACGATGGTGTTCGAGGATCTGCTCGCGGTAGAGATCGTCCATGCCGCCCATCGGTCAGCCCTCAAAGACCTTGCGGGCCTCGCGGAGGCCGACAAAGAGTGCGTCGAGGTCTTCATGCGTGGTGTACGGGGCAACGCTCACGCGCGCCGAGGAGCTGAGTTCGAGCTGCTCGTGGAGCGGCTGCGCACAGTGGAAGCCGGCGCGAATGGCGACACCGCGACGGTCGAGGATTTCTGCCAGGTCGTGGGCGTGAATAAGTTCGCTCGAGAAGGCCACAACACCAGCGCGCTTCTGCAGATCGCGAGGGCCAAGGATTCGAGCGTCGGGGAGCGCCTCAGGGAGCTCGCGGATCACGCGCTCAATCATGAGCGCCTCGTGGGCGTGGATCTGCTCTCGGCCGAACTCGTCGAGCAGGTCACAGGCTGCCGCCAGGGCAACGGCGCCGGAAGCGTCGGGGGTGCCGGCCTCAAAGCGCTGGGTTCCGGTCGTGAAGTCGGCGTCGCGAAGGCGCACGCTGTGGATCATGTCGCCGCCGTGCTCAATCGGCGCCATGGCGTCGAGCAGATCGGCGCGCGCCCAGAGTCCGCCGCCCGCATAGAGGCCGCCCATCTTGTGCGCGCTAAAGGCGTAGAAGTCGGCACCAGTATCTGGAATGGAGACGGGCATGTTGGCGACCGCCTGGCAGCCGTCCACGGTAACGAGTGCTCCAACGGCGTGGGCGGCGGCGGCGATCTCTTTCAGCGGCGCAATGGAGCCGAGCACGTTGGAGACGTGCGCGATCGCGACCATCTTCGGCTTCAGCTTCATGAGCGTGTCGAGTCGATCCCAGAGGATCTCACCCGTGACGTCGTCTACCGGAATGAACTCGAGATCGGCATCCATCTCGCGCGTGATCTGCTGCCACGGAATCAGGTTGGCGTGATGTTCTGCTTCGGTCACGAGCACCACATCACCACGGCGCAAGTTCGCTTTGCCCCACGATCGCGCCACCAAGTTCAGCGCTTCAGTGGCACTCCCGAGCATGACGAGTTCATTCGCGGGCACGTTTAGATACGTTGCGATGCGTGCGCGTGCCGCCTCATAGCCATCGGTGGCCATCTGCGCCAGTGTGTACGCGCCGCGGTGTGGGTTCGCATTCGCCGTGAAGAGGAACTTTGACACCGCATCCACTACGCGCTGTGGACGCTGTGCCGTTGCGGCGCTATCGAGGTAGTGCAGCGGCCGGCCACCTGGTTGCGTCTTGAAGATTGGATATTCGGCACGAACCTTTACGGGATCCAGTGTGCCGTCAGCGTTGTGCCACGCTCCCATCTCTCGAACCAATCTCTCCGCGCTACGCCGACGGAGTTGGCGCAGCGGTTGGCGTTGCCGCCTCGTCTGCGGTTGGGTTGATGCCGTTCTCAGCAAGGATTGGCGCGTATCCTTCGCGCTCCAGTCGATGCGCAAGGTCTGGACCGCCCGACGCCACGATGCGACCGCGCGCGAGCACGTGCACGAACTGTGGCTTCAAGTAGTCGAGGAGTCGCTGATAGTGCGTGATCACCAGCACGCCGAGTTCTGGCGAGAGCATCGTGTTCACACCTTCAGCAACGATGCGCAGCGCGTCGATGTCGAGGCCTGAGTCGGTCTCGTCGAGGATTGCCATCTCTGGCTTCAGCAACGCCATCTGCAACATCTCAAGGCGCTTCTTTTCGCCACCAGAGAATCCATCATTCACATAGCGCGTCATGAACGCCTCGTCCATCTTCAGTTGCGTGAGCTTCTCCTTGACGAGCTTGCGGAACTCGCCCATCGTCATGCCGCCCTTCACTGGGTCCGACGGATCAAACTCAGGATCGCGCACCAAGCCGGAGCGACGTGCGTTCATTGCAGTGCGCAAGAAGCTCGCAACGGAGAGACCGGGAATTGAGGTTGGATACTGGAAGGCGAGGAAGAGGCCGAGTCGCGCGCGCTGATCGGCGCTGTACTCCATCAAATCTTCGCCCTTCCACAACACACTCCCCGACACGATCTCGTAGCTCGGGTGCCCCATCAGCGCGTAGCTGAGGGTCGTCTTGCCGGAGCCATTCGGCCCCATGATTGCGTGCACTTCGCCCGGCTTGATCGTGAGCGAGATCCCCTGCAGGATGTGCTTGCTCGGGTCGCTCGACGGTGCGACAACGAGATCCTTGATGACCAGATAGGCGTTCTCACTCATGTGTCTCTCCTCTCACTCAGCGCTTGGTTGGACTACTCAGGGCGATTGGTGAACCGGGTGCCGCCAGATCGGCGAGGGTGAATGAATCAAGCGCCTCATTCACCGAATCTCGCACGCGGCTCCAGAGGTGCGTAACGGTGCAGTTGCCCGCACGATTGCACGCGCTCCCCTCTTCGGCGAGGCAGGCCATTGGCACGATGGGGCCTTCGAGCGCCTTAAGAATTGCGCCCATGCGCACCTCGTTCGCCGGTCGGGCGAGGCGGTAGCCGCCGTGCGCGCCGCGCTGGCTGTCGATGATGCCGGCGTCACGCAGGCCTCCAATGATCTGCTCGAGGTAGGCGCGTGGCAGATCTTCCTGCTCGGCGATGTCGGTCAGGGAGACGGGCTCGCCGTGATCCATGCGGGCCAAGGCGACCATGAAGCACACCCCGTACTCACCGCGCGTGCTGAACGCGACGGCGCCGCTGCCGTGCAGGCCGCGGGTGCTGAGTTCCTGGTGTTCGGTCAAGGCGCCTCCTGGGGGATATCTGACAGGTTTTGTCGGAGTTCAGATTACCCTATCCCCATGAGCCAAACCCTTGAACGACTGATCCGCCTCTCCAACGCCCTCCCTGCGGGATTTACGGCGCACCCCTGCGACGTTGAGCGCGATGTTGCCGAACTGGTCGCCCTGACCAATGCGAACTACCACGCGGTTGGGTACCCGCTGCTCTACAGCGAGGGCGACCTCCGCGAAGACCTCACGAGCTTTGGCATGGATGCCCCTAGCCAGGCCATCGTGGTTCGGGCGCCGACCGGAGTGATCGCCGGGTGGGCGTGGGCGATCGGTGCGACCGATGCCGAGAAACCACGTGCCTACCTCAATGGCGGCGTGCATCCGCTCTTTCAGGGCATCGGGCTCGGTCGCAACCTGTTCGCCTGGTCAAGGGATCGTGCCGAGGAGCTCCTCGCTCCGTTTGAAGGTGCAACGATCCAGGCCCAGACAGTTGAGCCCGACAAGCGGACGCAGCGACTCTATGTGGCTGCCGGCATGCGACCGATCCGCTACTACTCGGAGATGTTGCTGCGCTTCGCTAACCGCCCAACCAGCAGCAGGCTGAGCGATGCGCCGATCCCTGCTGGTTACCAATCGTTGGCGATTGCCGATGTTGATCTTGAGGCGCTGCGTGTTCTGAAGAATCACTGCTTCGCCGATCACTGGGGGGCATCAGCAATGACACCTATCGAGTGGCACGAATACCTCACTGCTGAATCCGCGCGACCAGCTCTTGGTGAGGTGATCGCTGCCGCGAGCGGTGAACTGGTGGCCTATCAACTCACCGGCGCGTTCCCACAGGACACCAACACCGTTGGCCACGTGCTCTGGGTAAACAACCTCGGTGTGCATCGGGAGCATCGCAATCGTGGGCTCGCTCGCCTTTTGCTTGAACGTCACCTGATTCGCGCGCAGGCCGATGGCTACGAGGGGTCAATGTTGGGTGTTGATGCTGCGTCGCTCACGGGCGCGAACAAACTTTATGAAAGCGTTGGGTACAAGCACTACTCCGGCGCCGTGCGCTTCATTCTCGGTGACGCGGAGTTCTCCTAGGGGCGACTCAGTCGCGAACGGGCGTCTGTGAAACGGAGCGTGTGGCCGAGGCTTCAAGTTTCTCCGCCTGACGCGCGAGGAGCCATAGCAGATCGGCGAGGCGATTCAAATACGCAAGAAGGTGTTCACCTGGGAGTAGTCCTTCGCGACCGAGCGTGACGCACCAGCGCTCTGCACGGCGAATGATCGTGCGCGCGAGCTCAATGGCCGAAGAGGCCTTGCTGGAGCCTGGAATCACGAAGTCCTTCGGGAACTCAATCACCGCTTCAGTAGCGGCGAGGAGTGTGTTGATGCGCGCCAACATCTTTGGTGAGACTTTGGTGCGCCCCTCCTCAAGACGGTTCCAT
>JBDLWN010000070.1:0-6794 GCA_039804225.1 Chloroflexota bacterium | reverse complement strand
GGTCCAGTCCGCCAGCGCTGAGCGGCGAGCAGCGCGCAATGCGCTTCGCTCCCATCCATGAACCTTTCAGTAGTCCGTACTTCACGATCGCCTCCTCTGTGTAGCGCGAGCAGCTCGGCTCAAAGCGGCAGCTCGACGGGAGCCAAAAGAACACCACGCGGTAGGCCTTGATGAGCAGTGTTCCAGCAGTTGTTGGGAGCTTTGCGATGCGGCGCAGCACGTTCATGCCGAGACCTCAACGAGTCGGGCGCGTCGTAGGCACTCGGTGAGCGCGGCACGCAACTCTGCACTCGATGCGCTGCTTGCGGCGGCGCGAACCCCGATCAGAATCTCTGTGCCCGGACGCACCTCTGGTGCAAGCTCGCGGGCAATGCACTTCAATCGACGACGGATGCGGTTGCGCACCACGGCGTTCCCCACCTTGCGGCTTGTGGCGATGCCGAGGCGAAGCGATGGTGTGGGCTCGGTGACCGCAACGGTGCGATGTCGAACGCCGAGCAGCGGCGTGGTAACGCCGGGTGCGGCGCTTAGCGCGGCGAAGTCAGAGGGTGTGCGCAACATGTCAATGCTCCTGGGGCGCGTACGCGCCGCCTTGATCAGACGGTGAGGCGCTTGCGACCGCGTGCGCGGCGTCGGGCGAGTACCCGTCGGCCGGACGTTGTCGACATGCGCTTACGGAATCCGTGTTCACGGAACCGCTGGCGCTTCTTCGGCTGATACGTTCGCTTCATTGGTATCGCTCCGATCTGGTGGTCTCAAGTGCCACGGTTGCCTTCGTCGGCGGTGGCCCCCGAGGGGTTCTTCCTAGTTTTCACTCAGGCCGCGAAGGGGGCGGTTCTGAGAGGGGAAGTATCGTTCCTCGCAGGCGGCGGTGTCAATTGCAGCCCCTGTAACGGGAATTTACCCAGATACCCCTGGGGGGTATCCAAAATTGGGGTGAGTCTGGGCTTGCAGGAAGCGCCGTGGGTGCTATTCTCCGCCTCCCCACAGAGGGTCCGAACGACTTCACATCGTCGTCTGGCTCTCTTAAACGGGGCTGAGGAGGCTGGTCAACGCCGGTCGATGCAGGTCTACACATGCACCAGGGTGGCCCCGCCGACTCTTCGGCAGTCCGGCCCTTGTGCCGCTCTGTTGGTGGCGCTCACCAACGAAACGAGGGAGGCGCTGCGGCATGGATCAACGACAGGTCTGGCGCGCGGTCCTCGGAGAGCTGGAGATCAGCCTCTCGCAGGCCACCTTCGAGACCTGGTTCCGTCGCACCGCACTTCTTCGCGTTGACGAGTCCACTGCCACCTTTGTTCTCGGTGTGCGGTCAGGTTTCGCAAAAGATTGGGTTGATGAGCGATACCGCTCACTCATCGCACAAACACTTGCAAAGGTTGTCGGCTACAGCGTCACCCTCTCCGTTGAGGTTGTAAGCGACGCAGAGCTTGATGCGCACGGCGCACTTGCCGCCAAGGGGAAGGGCGTCGCCGCTGTTGACACCGCACCGCGCGTAACTGCGCCGCAAGAGAGCGTGCGCATCGTTGATCGTGAGGCGCCAGCACGCGCCACTAATCTCAATGCTCGCTACACATTTGCCACCTACGTTGTTGGTGCAGCGAATCGTCTTGCACATGCTGCATCACTCTCTGTTTCCGAGCGACCTGGCGGTGCATACAACCCGCTCTTCCTGTACGGCGGTACTGGCCTCGGAAAGACACATCTGCTGCACGCGATTGGTAACGCAGTAGCTGAGCGCTCACCGAAGCGTCAGGTGCTCTACATCACCGGTGAGGCTTTTACGAACGAGTTCATCACCAGCATTCAGCAGAGCGGCGCTGAAGCGTTCCGTTCGCGCTTCCGCAAGATTGATGTGTTGCTCATTGATGACATTCAGTTCCTTGCTGACAAGGAGCGCACGCAGGAGGAGTTCTTCCATACATTCAATGCGCTGCACTCCGCCGGAAAGCAGATTGTGCTGACGTCGGATCGCACGCCGAAGGAGATCTCGCTGCTTGAGGAGCGCCTCCGCTCGCGATTCGAGTGGGGCCTCATCGCCGACATCTCATCGCCGGATCTTGAAACCCGCATCGCGATCTTGCGCGCCAAGGTAGAAGAGAGTGGCGTCATCGTTGCGAACGATGTTGTTGAGCAGGTCGCGCGGCGCGTGCAGAGCAATGTTCGCGAACTGGAGGGGGCGCTGACGCGACTTGTTGCCGTCGGCCGACTCAGCGGGATGCCTGTCACGATGGAGCTCGCAGCTCGCGTGTTGAACGAGGCTGTCTACCCGAACCCGAAGCGCATCCTTGAGCCGGAACAGGTGGTCGCCACTGTCGCCGAGCACTTCAGCCTGACGGTTGAGCAGCTCCGTGGGCCAAAGCGCGACCGGGAGATTGTGACTCCGCGGCAGATCGCGGCGTACCTCTCCCGAGAAGAGACCGACGCCTCGCTGGTTCGCATCGGGGCCGCACTGGGCGGGCGTGACCACTCCACCATCATTCACGCCTGCACCAAGATCGAGCGTGAGATGAGCTACGACGGTGAGTTGCGCCGAGAGGTTGCCTTGCTGCGCGAGGCGCTCCTCCGCCTCGGCCAGGGGGTTGCCGCCCGCCCATAGCCCCCCAGCGTGTGGAAATCTCGTGGATAACACCCTCCGTGCTGTGGTTTTGTGGGGGTTTTCTCTGCCTGGTGTGAAGAGGGGTGTGGGTAACCAGCCGTGGTTCTCCGCAGGGTCTCCTCAACGGCGGGGGTGGTTTACAGGGCAGGGTGGGGGTTCTCCACGTGGGTGGGGGGCCTTCCCACGGGTCGTTTGTGCGAAGGTGAGCACGGCTCTCCACGCCGCCCACAGTACGAATACGGTGATGACGAGTTAAAACAACTAAGACACTATTACCCTAGAGAGGGAACCTATATGTGGAGGAACAGATGAAGCTCTCGGCTATTCAGGATCATCTCGCTCGCGGCCTTGCCATCGTTGGCCACGCTGTGGCGACCCGCAACACCCTACCGATCCTGTCGAACGTCTACCTCGGCACTGAGGATGGCGGGCTGCGCTTGGTCGCAACCAACCTCGACATTGCGATCACCCACTGGGTTCCCGCAAAGGTTGAAGAGAAGGGCTCCACGACGATTCCAGCCCGGCTCCTTGCCGACGTGGTGAACGGTCTCCCAAACGAGAAGATCGACCTCTCGCTCCTCGCTGACGGGCGCGCACAGATCAAGTGTGGGCGCAACGCCTCGCATCTTCGCGCCACACCCGCCGACGACTACCCACCAGTAGGTGCGGCCAGCGAGCGACCAACTGCACGAATCACACAGAAGGCGTTGAAGGCAGCCCTTGAGTCAACGGTCTTCGCCGCCGCTGGTGATGAGGCGCGCCCGATTCTCACAGGCGTGCTAACTAAATTCACTGGTGAGAAGGCAACATTCGCCGCCGCAGACAACTACCGCATCGCTGTCGCTGGTGCGTCACTCGCCGAGGCGGCACCTGAGACAAGCTTGATCGTGCCGGCCCGGTCGTACGCCGAGCTGTTGCGCCTCCTCTCCGATGTTGAGGATCTCGTAGAGATCACCTTCACGCCAACAAAGAACCAGTTGCAGTTCAAGCTTGGCGACACCATGTTGGTGAGCCGTCTGATCGAGGGGCAGTTCCCGAACTTCCAGCAGGTGGTTCCAACCAGCCACACCACCAAGGTCACACTTGATCGCGACAGTTTCCTCTCGGCAGTGAAGCTGGCGCAAGTTGTTGCTGATGCTTCGGCGCACATCGTGCGCTTCGCGATTTCAACGGATGGTGGCGGCGCGATTGATATCACCGCAGCAGCAGACGTGGGTGATCACGCGGCACACATCGAGGCGAAGGTTGAGGGTGAAGGAACAACAATCGCGTTCAACGCGAAGTACCTTGTTGACGTTCTCTCTCGCGTTGAAGCCGACCAGTTCTCACTCGAGCTCACCGGCCCTGTCGCACCCGGGTTGCTTCGCCCGCTTGACGGTCGCGACTACCTGCACGTTGTGATGCCGGTGCGCACGCCGTCCTGATCCGCACCGCTCGCGAACGCGCGGCGCACCAATGATTGAGAGCGTTCGACTCCACCAGATGCGCAGCTGGGCCGACGGCACAGTTGTGCTCACCCCAGGCGCGCACATCTTCTGGGGCGAGAACGGCGCGGGGAAGACCACCATTCTTGAGGCGTGCATCATTGCGGCGACGGGCCGCTCGCACCGCGCTGGCGCGTTGCGCGAGGTGATCGCGGGCGACGGCGACCAGGCATCAATCATGGTGACGGTGCGCGACGACGGCGCTGAGCCGGCCGACACACTCGCGCGATCGACACTCGGCGTAGAGATCTCGCGGGCCGGACGCGCGAAGCACCTACTCAACGGAACACCGCGCACCACGGCGGCGCTCGGCCAACGTCTGCGCGTTGCGGCATTTGTTCCAGAAGAGACCGGTCTCGTTGTTGGTGCACCATCAGTGCGCCGCGGCGTACTCGACCGTGTTGCATCGCAGTGGCAGCGCGGGTATGAGGCAACCTTGACGCGCTACGAACGCGCGCTTCGCCAGCGCAACCGGCTATTGAAAGACGCACTCGAGGTTGACGGCGCTGCACGGCGCGCCATTGCGAACGAGATGCGCCCATGGACCGAGATGCTGATCACCACTGGCTCAGAGGTAGTCGCCGGCCGCCTCGCTCTTCTCGCCGCACTCGCCCCTGTTCTCTCGGCAACTCATAGCGAGGTTGCGCCGAGTGAAGCTGCTCTCGAAACGCACTACTTATCGCGTGAGGAGTACCGTGCAGACGAATCTGCAAGCGAGTGCGCAGCACGACTCTCGCAATCGTTTGATCAGACCGCCGAGACCGAGGGGTATCAGGGATACACGCTGGTAGGCCCACACCGTGACGACATCGCTTTTTATGTTGGCGGGAGCGATATCGCCCCAACAGCGTCGCGGGGCCAGCAGCGTAGCCTGCTCCTCGCGCTTCTCTTTGCCGAAATTACACTTCTCACCGACGAGCACGGCCATCCGCCTGTTCTGCTCCTTGACGACGCATTCTCCGAGCTTGACCCGCAACGGCGAGAGCATCTAGTGGCGCGCATTGCCGCGCTCCCACAAAGCATCATCACGGCAACAGCACTCGAAGACTTAGCGCCGAGCCTTGTGGCGAAGGCGACGACGCGCGAGATCCAGCGTGGCTCGCACGGCAGCGCGGTGGCCACGTGAGCACAAAGCGTCCTCGGAAAGGGCGACCAGAGGGGCTCGCCGGCCTGCTCCCAGAAGCTGCACGCGCACTTGGATTCGAAGAGGAGTTGCGGTTCGCGCGAACGATGGGCGCATTCGGTGATCTGCTGCGCGAAGTGGCACCACACCTCGCTCCCGTCAGCCACCTTGTCGCGATCGAGCGCGCGCGGCTCATCGTTGAAGCGAAGAACCCCGCGGCCGCACAAGAGCTACACCTCCGGGGAGCAGAGCTTGCCCGTGCGTTTAGTGAGCGCCCAGGAGGCGAGCGCTCCATCGGCCTAACGGTGCGCATTGCAAACCCGGGCAGCGAGCAAGACTGAGCGTATTCTGAACAGATGGACCACACAGAGCAGACGGTTCACCCCGCAGTACTAACAGCAGCCGAGCCAGCGTTTGGCCCCGGCTGGCTCTTGCTCGCGCGAACCCCGAAAGGCCCATCTGAGGAGCGCCTTCTCGGCACGCGAACCGTGCTGATCTCGCTTACCGGCGCACCAGCCGATCAGCTGCAACGAGCGGCAAACGAAACCCTGAACCTCTACGACCGAGACGCATCGGCTAGCCCAGCCGAACGAGCCCGCCGCGCAATAACTGCCGCACAGAAGCTACTCGGTGAGAAGGCGGCAATTGGGCTTGTCGCGCTCTCGCGCAACGAAGTTCTCGCTGCGCGCACCAGCGGCGTAGCGATTGCCGCGCGCCGAACCACTGATGGGCGAACAACAACGATCATGCTTCCTGACGACGCACCCGGATCAACATCACGCACGCTTGAGCGCGGCGGCATCTCTGCGACACGACTCGCCATGTCGCCAGAAGATCGCGTCGCGTTGGCGATTACAGCGGAGGAGGCGAAGCGCGCCGTAAGGGCACACACGCCCGTGAGCGGCGTGCTGGCGCCACTCGGCTACCCAGCGGTGCTCCTCGAAGTGCTGCCACCTGTACGAAAGGTTGTTGAGCGTGCCGCGCCAGACACCGACATGCTGATCAACGTTCCGACCGACCCGGTTGCAGTCGCAAAAATCAATGCGCGCGTCCGATGGGAGGAGGGGAACCTAGAACGCGAAGCGCGTATCGCAGCTGCAAAGCCGGCACCTCCAAAAGCGGACCCGAGCCGACCTGACGTTTATACACAACCGTATGAGCCAATCGACACAGCGGCACAGGCGGTCATCGATGCTCGCCGCCCAAGCGCCCGCAGCGGTGTGGAGCCGCGCGCACGAGGGAAGAGCCAACCACCACCCGCGCGCGATCAACGAACCAGCGATGCCGTTCGGGCAGCACAAGAGGCGGCACGCGCCGAGGCGCGACTACGAGCAGAGCATCGCAGTGCGGCAGAGCCACTCGTTGAGCGATCGTGGCGGGAGCGCGCCGCGACCTCAGCATCGTTCTGGCAACGGGCCGCTGCGCGCATCGCTAACGAAATTGAGCGCCGAGCACCGTGGCTCACGATTACCCCATCGGCGCCATCGCTTCGTGCGGTCACAGGCGAAGAGGAGCGGACGGAGCGTGATGTGCAACGCACACGCCGTCGCCGATCTGCCGCACTCCTCCTCGCCGCAGTGCTTGTCGC
>JBDLWN010000069.1:0-13681 GCA_039804225.1 Chloroflexota bacterium | reverse complement strand
TCAAGGGCGGCCACCGCCTCTGCGTCGACTGCAGGGGCTGCAGCGGCACGTAACGCCTCCACGGATGCGATCTCCGCTTCTGCGACGGCGACCTCCGATGCTATGCGCTCTACGTCTCGCGTCAGCGCAGAGAACTCAGCATCAATTCTGGCGTGTGCCCTCTCAGCAGATTCACGGGCTTCACGAGCCACCTCAAGGGCACGTCGTGCAACGTCAAGTTCGGTGCGGGCAAGCCCCAGGCGTTCTCGACGTCGATGAGCCTCTTCGTCGGCGTTGCGCAGTTGTTCGCGGATGGAGTGCAGTTCACTCGTTACCGTCGAAAGCTGCGCACCAATGCGCACACGTCGGGAGGCGATCCAGGCACCTCGTGCCGCTCCAAGTGCGGCGATTCGCTCGACCGCTTCGGTCAGCAACTCTTCGCGACCGGCCTCCTGCTTCGCCAGTGTTGCGAGGCGACGCTCTTGTGGACGGAGGGTGCCGAGGATCTCCTCGACACGGGCCCGATTGTCGATTGCCTCTTTCATCTCGGCTTCCGCTCGTGCGCGGCGTCGCTCATGGCGCGCGGTGCCCGCGAACTCCTCAACGAGTGCGCGGCGCTCCTCCGCCTTGAGGCTCAGCGCCTGGTCAACGGCACCCTGACCAATGAATAGAAGTCCGTTCTCGGCAAGGCCCGCCCCGTCGAGCAGCTCGTTGAGATCTCGAAGGCGAATCTTCTCGCGATTGAGTAGGTATTCCTGGCCACCACCGCGATCGGCGCGACGGGCAATCTCAATCTCGGTGAACGGAAGGTCGAAGAGCCCATCTTCATTGGCGATGGAGAGCGAAACCTCGGCGAGACCGAGCGGGCGGCGCTTCTCTGACCCGGCGAAGATGACCTCCTCTACGCGCTTGGAGCGAATACCGCGGCCGGCCTCGCCGAGCGCCCAGCGAAGAGCGTCGACAACGTTCGACTTACCGCTTCCGTTTGGCCCAACAATTGCGGTGATACCTGGGGTGAAAGCGATGGTCGTCTTGTCAGCAAAGGTCTTGAAGCCACTCAGTCGTACCTCACGGAGTCGCAGTCGGCTCACTTTGCGCCTCCTGCGGTGATGCCAAGGAGATCAATGGCAGCTTCAGCGGCGGCGGCTTCAGCGGCGCGGCGACTTGAACCGAATCCGCGCGCCACCTCACTACCATCAACGCGCACCACACACTCGTACGTGCGGTCGTGTTCAGGGCCAGTGGTAGCGACAACGTCGTATCGAGGCAGGGAGCCATTCCGTGCCTGTGTCCACTCCTGCAGCAGCGTCTTGATTCCCTTGCCGAGAACTGCGCGAGGTGCCGCGAGTTCAGCGCCCATATGTCCTTCAATGAATGAGGCCGCGGCGGCGAAACCGTGGCTCAAGAAGATCGCACCAACGAGCGCCTCAAACGCTGCGGCCAGTGCCGCAGGTCGACGAGCGCCTCCACGCGACGCCTCACCCTCACCGAGCATCAACACCTCGTCGATACCGATGCGCAGGGCGACCTCCGCGAGCGCGGCGCGTGAGACAACAGCGGCTCGGCGCTCAGAGAGATCACCCTCCTCCGCCGCAGTGTCGTCGGCATAGAGCCGGGCAGCGACGACGGCACCAAGGATTGCATCCCCGAGGAATTCGAGGCGCTCATTATCCGACGCAGCCCCCTCTTGATGGCGGCGTGACGGATGCGTAAGGGCCAGCTCTACGAGTGCCTCGCCCCCGACTGGGAGGTTGAGGCGTTCACGTTGTGCTGGAGTCATCGAAAGTGGCGCCACTACGAGCGTCATCGTGCGGAGAGGTGGCACGCCCCAATGGTCGCACTGAGCAAGGCTGGAGCCTCACCCTGGCGGCCACGGGGCCGCCCCATCTCAGCCCTTCTTCTCGGCGATGGCGTCGACGGCGTCTTGCACCGTCTTGATCTTGCCGAGCTCTTCGTCAGCAATCGTTACGCCGAACTTCTCTTCAAGGCCCATTGCGAACTCCACAAGGTCGAGGGAATCTGCATTGAGGTCTTCGATAAAGGCGGCCTCTCTGGTCACCTTCTCCTTCTCAACGCCGAGCTGCTCAACGATGTAGCTCTGGAGCT
Organism: Chloroflexota bacterium; assembly: GCA_039804225.1. GTDB lineage: Bacteria > Chloroflexota > Limnocylindria > Limnocylindrales > Limnocylindraceae > Limnocylindrus. Next base: position 11,596 of record JBDLWN010000069.1, on the reverse strand, counting down.
CCTGGAAGATCTGATCCTTGTCGCTCATGAGTTACTCCCTCCGTCTCTCTCCGCCGTGGCGGCAACCTCGCGAAGCGCGGTGCCGAGTACGCCGTTGACCAGTTTGCGGGCCGGTTCGCCGCTATACGTGCGTGCGAGCGAGGTCCACGCAGCGATCGCCTCGGTCGGCGCCGCCGTGCGGGAGTGTATCACCTCCCCTAGGCCACACCTCAGGAGCGAACGATCAATTCTGGCCATGGTCGCAAGGGGGAAGGCGGTGGCAAGGCGTTCGATTGCGGCATCAATCTGTGGGCGTTTTGCCTCAACGATCTCAAGAAGTGGCCGGGACCAGCGGAGGGTCTCCTCGGTGACATCGCCAGCGGTTATCCGTCGCTCCAGCACTGCCAGCGCCGAGCGCATGCCAAAGTCCGACTCATAGAGTGCGGTGAGTGCATCCCGTCGTCCGGCCGTATGCGCCCGCGCCGCCGCATCCTTCGGCGCAGCCGGGGCTCGCCGGGTCGCCACCTTACGCTGGTCCGACGGGGAGACCATCAGGAGCAGCAATCGGGTTCTTGGCGATCGACGAGGTGATCTGCTCGGTGACCCGCTCGCGCACCGCGCGTGCCGCGGTGGCGCAGGCAAAGTAGACCATGCGCTGTCGGGCGCGACCATGGGTGATCGCTACCGTGCCTTGGACGCCTAAGAGGATTGCTGCGCCAATCCGCTCATAGTCAAGTTGGGTGCGGATGCGCGCGATGGAGCCGCGCATGAGCAGCGCAGCGATGGGGCCAAACGGCAGGCGACGGAACTCGGCGCGGAACAAATCAGTGATAGTGGTCGTTACCCCTTCCACAAGTTTGATCGCAACGTTACCGAGCACCGCATCGCAGACGACCACATCAGCCTCATCGGCGGCGAGATGGCGCCCCTCAACGTTCCCAGTGAAGTTAAGCGATGACTGATCAAGGAGCTCAGTGGCGCGCTGAATGCGCATGTCGCCCTTCCCCTTCTCTTCTCCGATGGAGAGGAGCGCGACGCGCGGATTGACCACACCAAGGACGTGCTGCGAGAAGATCTGGCCCATATGAGCGTACTGATAAAGATTCTCTGGAGTGGAATCAGGGTTCGCGCCAACATCAAGAAGAAGGAGCGGCTTCTCGCGCAAGAGAAACTGCACAGCGATAGCCGGTCGAATCACGCCTTTAATGCGGCCAATGATCAGCACCCCTGCCGCCATGCCAGCGCCCGTGTGCCCTGCGGTGACGACCGCATCGGCGAGCTTGTCACGAACCAGCGCTGCCGCAACAACCATGGATGCATCTTTGCGTTCACGAACCGCGATTGCGGGGTTCTCTTCCATGGTGATCACGCCTGGTCCATGAACAATGGAGACGTTCTCTGGGAGTTTGGCCCCAGCAATCGCACGGATAATCTGTTCGTCACCAACAAGGGTGAGGTGATCGTTGGGATTCTCCTTGGCCCATCGCAGGCCACCTGGCACAACTTCGGTGGGGCCGTGGTCTCCACCCATCGCATCGAGGGCGAGGCGGACAGTTCCGCCCGACGCGCTCATTGCGAGTTAGGCGTCAGCGACGTCCGCGTCCGGCGCAGGTCGGCGGATGACCTCGCGGCCGCGATAGGTTCCGCACTCCAGGCAGGCATGGTGCGCACGCTTGACGGCGTTGCACTGTGGGCAGCGATCCATGGAAGGGAGCGTCAAGGCATGGTGCGAACGTCGGTCACCCTGACGTGCATGCGACTTCTTCCGCTTTGGTACGCCCATGTTTTCTGACCTCGCTCATTGGCGCCCGGTTGGGCGTGCCTTGGAGGGGAATCCTACCCGATCGGCGCGCCTTCGTCCCCTTCAGGGGGGAGGAGGGCGGCTAAGCCAGCTAGTCGAGGGTCGAGTCCCCGCTCAGGACAGGTGCTGACGGGGTGCTCTGCACCGCAGAGGCCGCAGCGCTCAGGGCAGGGTGGCGTACAGATCAGCACCAGGCGACGGGTCAGGTCGAGCGCCTCGATCGCGAGGCGACCAACATCAGCGCTGTTCCCTTTGCCGATCAGGAGCGCCCCCTCCGTCGCGTGCCTGGGCTCAAGCGCCTCCTCGTCAATCGGTGCGCTCAGCTGCGCGACTGCGGGGGCCAGACAGCGACCGCAGGCTCCCTCCTGGCTACCGCGGACGGTGCCAACGATGCGCACGCCGCGATTGGTGCGGTCGATCCGAACGTGGACTGCAGCCTTGAAGAGTTCGTCGTCGAGTCGCTCTTCCACGGTGAATGGCTCAAGGGTGAAGGTACCCCCCGCTGACTCGGCGAGCAGTGGCGAGAGATCAACGGGATAAAGGGGCGGCAGCACCGCCGCCGATTCGCTCTCCATGAGCTAGGCCTTTGAGGAGCGTCGTCGCGCGGCGGCAGTCAGAACGGGGACAACAGCGGCCGGCACGAGTCGATCGAGTGGCCCGCCGTAGCGCGCCACCTCGCGAACGAGACGGCTCGATGTTGAGGCATGCTCTGGGGCCGTCATCATGAAGGCGGTCTCAATCTCTGGCGCAAGGAGTCGATTCGCGTGCGCCATACGAAGCTCGGCCTCAAAGTCGGAGCCGGCTCGGAGGCCACGAATGATCAGGGTCGCCCCAGCATCGGCCGCAACGCGAACGGCGAGATTTGATGCAGAGAGGATCTGCACTCGTGCGCTAGCGTCGCCGAGCTCAGCGTCAATTACGCTCCGCAGGAGTGCGGTTCGCTCCTCAAGGGTGAGAAGGGCCTCTTTGTCAGAGTTCGGCAGGATCGCAACAACGAGTCGGTCCGCAATGGCCAGGCTGCGACGAATCAGATCGATGTGACCAAAGGTCACAGGATCAAAACTTCCCGGATAGAGCGCCACTCGTTCACTCATTGCCAACCTCCGCTTCCGTTGTCATGGTGCGTGCCAGTAGATCTACGCAACTGTCGCCGTAGACCAGCGTTCGCACACATCGTAGTCCTTCAGGGAGGGCTCGGGGCAGGTCGCCCGGCCGCATGCGCCCCGTGAGCGCGAGGAGCCCCTCATCGGTGAGCGGACCACCTGGGGCAGCACAGCGCGCCATGATCCCCTCCGCCACAGCGGTGTCGTCATATGGGGGATCGGCAACGATGAGATCGAACGAGACGCCAGGTGCGCTGAGCGCGACCAGCACATCCGTACCCAGGAGGGTCGCCCGTTCCGTCAGCTTGAGTGTCGTCAGATTCGCTTGAATGATTGCTACCGCGTCTCGCGAGCGCTCCACAAACAGTACGTGATCGGCACCACGACTCAACGCCTCGATCCCAACTGCGCCACTCCCCGCGCAGAGATCGGCAAACCTTACGCCAACGATGCGGGGCTCAAGTACCGCAAAGAGAGATTCGCGCACGCGATCGGCCATGGGGCGAGTGCCGGCTGGCGGCACCGCAATACGTCGGCCACGGTGGTCGCCCGCGATAATGCGTAGGGTTCCCCCCTGTGAGCTCATACTGGCGCGCTCTCGGTGAGCGCTATGCCGGTCGCCCGTCCAATCGGCCAGCCACGGGCATACGACTGCACGAGGAGCGCCGCCTCTCCCTTTGCCTCGCCACGCTGATCAAGGAGTTGCTCTGCCTCCGTACGTGCAACGAGGGCGAGTGCCCGATCGTCCGCGCGCGCCAGCGTTGCAATGCGCAGCGGCGGAAGGCCACTCTGCGATGTGCCGAGGACACTCCCCTCTCCACGCAATGCGATGTCCTGCTCCGCAAGCAAGAAGCCATCACGGGTGGACTCAATCGCTTGAAGCCGCGCAGCGGCAACCTCGTCGTCACTATCGCTCACCAGAATGCACCAGCCTTTATCACCACCGCGGCCGACACGGCCGCGCAGCTGATGCAGCGTGGCTAGGCCAAAACGCTCCGCCTCAAGGATCACCATCACACTAGCTGCTGGCACGTCGACACCGACCTCAATCACGGTGGTGCCGACCAGCACATCGGTTTCGCCAGCAACGAATGCCTGCATTGCAACGGTTCGCTCCGCAGCCCGCTGCTGCCCGTGCACCACGCCGATGCGACGGTGTGGGAGGCGGTCACGCAGGAGCTGCGCCTGAGCCTCAACCCCCGTTGCACCGCCCGCGTCAATATCATCATCAAAGGTAGTCCCCTGCTCCGGTTCGCCATCCGCCTCGGCATCGGCGATCCGCGGGACCACCACAAAGGTCTGTCGCCCAGCGGCTGCCTCCTCGTCCACGAAGGTCCAGACGCGCTCCAAGTCGGCACTGGTGCGAATAGCGGTGCGGATCTGCTGACGACCAGAGGGAAGCTCGCGGAGCTCCGACGAAGCAACGTCGGCATAGAGGAGCTGCGCGATGGTGCGCGGGATCGGTGTCGCGGTCATCAGAAGCAGGTGCGGTTCGCGGGAGGCTTTAGAGAGGAGCTTTGCCCGCTCTTCCACGCCGAAACGGTGCTGTTCGTCGACGATGACGAGGCCGAGTGAGGCGAATTGCGTCCCCTCGGCGAAGAGGGCGTGTGTGCCGATGACGAGTGCGGCGCGCCCATCCGCAGCTGCTGCGCGCGCTGTTCGCCGCTCAGCAACGGGGGCTCCGCCCAACACGAGCGCCACCTCAATGCCGATTGGGGCGAGGAGTCGTTTTGCCGTCGCGGCATGCTGACGGGCCAGTAGCTCTGTTGGCGCGAGGAGGGCGCTCTGGTGTCCAGCGGCCGCCGTGGCAGCAGCAGCAACGAAGGCGACCGCAGTCTTGCCGGTACCAACATCGCCCTGGAGCAGGCGCAACATTGGGGAGCCTGTTGCAAGGTCGGCAAGGATCTCGTCAATCGCACGTCGTTGATCGCCGGTCCATGGTGTCTTGCTCTTTACTTGGCCTCCACCGATGCCGCCCAGGATTGCCGATTCGATGGCGGTTCGTTCCGCAGCAGTTGGGGTGATGCTGAAGGCGCCATCACCCGCCCGACGGCGACTGCGATGCACGAGCGCGATCTGCACCGCCAGCAGTTCATCAAAGGCGAGGCGGCGGAGCGCCGCATCCCGAACGTCAAACTCCTCTGGCCAGTGCAGCGCCTCAATCGCCTGCGCAAGCGGCATCAGTCGGTTGCGTGACTGCACCGAATCTGGGAGCGGATCAACAAGATCGGCACCGAACTGGTCCAGAAGGGCCCGAACCGCCCGCCGTAGGCTCAGAGCCGTTACGCCACGCGTCAGCCGGTAGATGGGAACGATACGACCGGCGCTGACCTGATCTCCCCCGCCAATCGGGCTGAACTCGGGTGCCTCCAGCAGCTTCGTCCACCCCATCACCTTCACGCGCCCTGTGGCAACAATTGTGGTTCCAACGGTCAACCGTCGCTCTATGAACCGTCGCCCATACCAGATGGCATCAACCGCCCCCGAGTCATCGACAAGCGTTGCGATCGTGCGCTGAACACCGCGGCGCCAGGTCTTTTCAACGCGGAGGTCTGTGACGCGCGCCGAGATCGTAGCGCTCGTTCCCCCCGCAAGGTCGGCGATTGGCGTGATCTCGCGGCGGTCTTCATAACGACGGGGCAGATAGGTGAGCAGGTCGGCAACTGTGCTGACGCCGAGTTTCGCGAGACCTCGAAGGAGGCTGGAGCCACCGGGGAGAGCGAGCCCCTTCAGCGGGAGTTCGCCCGGATCGACGGTCACTCCAAACTCACGAGCACCCGTTCGATTGGCTGGCCACCGCGTTGCAGGTCAACATCAACCCCAGCGATGGCGCCGCGAGCCGCATTCACAAATTCGGCGGCCTGTTCGTCGGAAACGTCGCCACCCACATAGAGGGTAATCAGCTCCGCCGACTGCCCAGCCAGCGCCGCAACGATAGCCTCGACATCGCTGCTCCCTGTTGCAATGATTCCATCGACCGGGTCAAGAGCCATGATCTGGCCAGCTTTTACCGACACGCCACGCACAACGGCATCGCGCACCGCCTCAACGACGCGGAAGGTGCGTGCTTCTGCTCGAGCCGCCTCCATGCGAGGGACGAGCTCTTCAAGCGTGAGTGATGGATCCCATGAGAGGAGGGCGGCGATCCCTTCGGCGGCATTGCGGGTAGGAATCACCACAACATGCGCGGCCGAGAGGTCGGCAGCTTGGCGTGCCGCCAGCACGATGTTGCTGTTGTTCGGAAGAACGACAACGAACTCGGTGCCGGCATGCGCGATGGCCGAAGCAATCTCCGCGGCAGACGGATTCTCTGTCTGTCCGCCATGGACGATCTGTGACGCACCCGCGGAGCGCAAGATGTCGCCGAGACCAGATCCCGCAGCGACAGCAACGATTGACGTTCCGCGGCCAAGTGACGCAGCGGCAGGTCGCGGTGAGGCGGTGAGTGGCCCATCAGCCAACTGGTTGAATGCGGCGTGCCCAGTTGCCCGCTCCGCACTCTGCTGGTCGAGGTTCTCGATCGTGACGGCGCGCACATCGCCCAGGCTGATCCCATATGCCAAGACCTCATCAGGTCGCAGGTTGTGCACGTGTACCTTGCAGGTCGTCTCATCTCCCGCAACGAGCACGCTCTCCCCGATCGTCTCCAGGTGCGCGCGAATGGCGGCAAGGTCCAACGGTGTTGTTGGCGAACTGAGAATGAAGACGGTCTCGTAACCGAACTCGGTGGGAGCAGATTCGACCGGGACAGCTGGCGCTGCAGCGGCGACGCTCTTCGTCGACGGAGTTGCGGCGTTTCGGCGCTCCGCTTCAACGGTGCCCCGCGACGGCGCGACGGAAGGGACATTGGCAATCCCTTCAAGAATGAGTTGCAGCCCTGCGCCACCAGAATCAACGACGCCAGCTTCGCGGAGGACGGCAAGCAGGGTCGGGGTCTTCTCTACGGAGACGCGCGCCGTGGCGGCGATGCTTTCGAGGAATGGGCGCAACTCCGATGCTCCTTCCGACTCCTTCATCGCCGCAGCAGCGACTTCGCGTGCAACCGTGAGGATTGTCCCCTCCGTTGGTGTTGCCACGGCCGAGTAGGCGTGCAGCACACCGAGGGAGAGAGATTGTGCAATCTCAGTGGCTCGGGCGCGCTGGCGACCGCGGACGGCCTGCGGAAGGCCACGGAGGATCTGCGAAAGCAGGACGCCAGAGTTCCCTCGCGCGCCAAGCAGGGCGCCACGCGCCACAGCCGCACTCACCTCATCAATCGCGGTGACTCCGGTCGCCAGCGAGGCATCCCCCTCGGCGATGGCGGCCTTCAGCGTTGCCAGCATGTTCGTTCCGGTATCGCCATCAGGGACAGGGAAGACGTTGAGGGCGTTGACCTCTTCGACGCGGCTCTCAAGGCGATCGAGACCCGACCGGAGGGCAGCCATCAGCTCGACGCCGTCCCAGCTCTTGCGGCTCATCGCAGGGAGCCCCCTGTGGCTACTCGGATCCCCTCAGTGCGGCTCATCGGTGCTCCCTCCCTTCGCCAAGCCTGGGCAAGGCTTCGGACGCACCTGCTACGATACGGCACGAACGACAGGCGTGTCCCACTGGGCGCCCCACCACGTAAGGAGAGTAGACATGGCTCGCTTCTGCACCCTCTGCGGCAAGGACTCGATCGCGGGATTTAATCCCCAGTCGGTCGGTATGAACCGCGTCCGGGCTCACCGCCGCTTCCGCGCCAACCTGCAGCCAACCGTGATTGCCGTTGGGACGACCACGAAGCGCGTCCTGGTCTGCACCCGCTGCCGCCGCACGGCCAGCAAAGGCGCCTGAGTCGACTGCGACCCTAGCGGGTCGCCGACTCCCGAATCGCCCGAACCGCCCCACCCATACCGGTAGAGCCCTGCGCTGAGAAGAGGGCACTACCAACGACCAGGAGGTCTGCACCAGCCGCCGCCGCATCACCCGCCGTTGTCGGATTGATTCCGCCATCAACATGGAGTGGTACCTGGTGGCCGTCTCGCTCGCCGAGTAGTGTGCGGATGGCGGCCATGCGCCCAGCCGCTTCGGCTCGATACGACTGCCCGCCAAATCCCGACTTGACGGTCATGACGAGCGCGAAGTCCAACTCGTCACGGAACGAGATCAGCGATTCGATCGGTGTCTCAGGGTCGATTGCCAGCCCGGCTCGACCGCCGCTGTCACGAATCGCGTCGAGTGTTGCGCGGTGCTGATCTGGCGCCTCCACGTGGATCGCGACCGATTCACACCCAGCATCTACGTAGCGAGTCGCCCAGAGCCCTGGTGAAAGAATCATCAAGTGCGCATCAAATGGAAGCGTCGTGGCGGAGCGCAGCGCCTCAACAGTCGCGAGACCAAAAGTAAGGTTCGGCACGAAGTGGCCGTCCATGATGTCGAGATGGATGCGGTCAACACCCGCCGCCTCTGCCGCCTGTACCGCCTCGCGGAGTGCGCCGAGATCAGCATTCAAGATGCTCGCAGCAATTTCGATGCGTGCGCCGCTCATGCCTCACCGCCGAGTGGTCCAGATGGGGCGATCGGTTGTGCGGTGCGCTGCCCCTGAAGGGCGGCCGCACTCGCTGCGAGAAGTAACTCGCGTCGTCGAGCAACGGCGATTGGCGTTGGAGCACCAGCCTTCTCGGCGGCAAGTTGACCGCAGGCGGCCCCCGCCTCGCGACCGCGATTGCGGCGCACGGTGACGGTCAGGCCAGCCGCGCGCAACTGATTGGCGATCTGCTCAATCCGCTCAGGCGTGGACTCTTGCCACGGTGTGTGTGCCACGGCGTTCATGGGGATCAAGTTAACGTGCGCGCCGCTCCCGCGGAGCAGCGAGGCAAGTGCCGCTGAATCTTCTGCTCGATCGTTGATGCCGTCGATCATCGTCACCTCATAGGTGGTGCGCCGCCCGGTAGCACGCGAGTGGGAATCTGCGGCGGCAATGACTGCCTCAACTGGCCACTTCCGATTGAGCGGAACCAGAAGGTCGCGCAGCGGATTTCGGGCGGCATGCAGGGAGACCGCAAGCGTGATCTGCGGTCGCTGCTTGGCGAGACGCTCGATCCCAGGCACGACGCCGCTGGTCGAAACGGTGATGCGACGCTGGCCGATTCCGCCGCGCGCTGGATCAGTCAATCCATCGATTGATGCAAAGACAGCATCGATGTTCTGCAGTGGCTCCCCCATCCCCATGTAGACGACATTGGTCAGCTCACGACCCTCGGTGCGAAGGATCTGGCGCGCGATGCGCACCTGATCTTGGATCTCGCCGGCGCTGAGATTGCGAGTGAAGCCAAGCTCCCCCGTTGCGCAGAATGGGCATCCAACGGCACACCCGGCCTGACTTGAGACGCAGACGGTGGCACGTGGCCCAGAGCCACGGCGTGGATCGGCGGGTGAACGCATCAGCACCGCCTCGACCTTCGCTCCATCGGAGAGGGTCAGCAGTAGCTTCGTCGTGGCACCATCTTCGGCCTCTTGTCGCTCAACCTCATCAAAGGCACTGAAGCGAATCTCGTTCGCCAGGCGCTCTTGGAGCGGCTTGCCGAGTGTGGTGACCCCGCCCCAGGAGGTCGCGACGGAGCGCCACGCCCCATCAAGAATTTGGGTAACACGGTACGACTCAGCTCCAAGGTCGCTAACCCGCACCGCCAGTTGGTTCACGTTGAGGTCAGAGAGGCTGAGAGGCCGCTGCGATCCTCCGGTCGTCTCGGTGGTCTTCATTCCGCGATTCTCCCATGCGCGGCGAGTTCCCCTTGGCGTCCTCGTGCGAACTCCTCGCCCGTCATGCTCTTGCCGCCAGCGGGGGTCACGCGGTCGAGGCGCACCGTTCCCCCATCAAGGCCGAGGAGAAGCGCGCCGTCACGCAGTTCGAGGGTCCCTGCGGCAAGTGAGGCCTCCCCCTCTACCGCGCGGATGCTCGACAAGATCAGTCGATCCGCAACACCTGGGATCTCAACCCAAAGGCCCGGCCATGGCTGATATGCCCGCCACATCCGCAGCGCCAATTCATACGAGGTCTGAGCCCCAACCCGACCATCGGCCCGGGTGAGGCGCTTCGTCTGCGTTGCACCATCTAGGCGCTGAGGGACTGCCGCCTCACTCCCCTGCAGCCAGGTCGCCAACGTGTCGGCGATGCCTAAGGCGGCGAGCTCGGCCAGCTCCACTTCCAGCTCTGCGGCGGAGACTGCTGGGCGCGTTCGCAGATGCTGCACGGCGATGATGGGGCCCGTGTCCACCCCTTGATCCATCACGATCGTGGAGACCCCCGTCTCCCGATCACCGGCAAGGATCGTTGCAGGGATCGGGCTCGCACCGCGATGGCGCGGCAGGAGCGATGGATGCAGGTTGACGATGCCACGCGGATAGTGATCCAAGAGTTCGACAGGAATGATCTGTCCGAAGTCTGCGAGAAGCGCTCCATCAGCGCCGAGCGCTTTGATCCGTGCGATTTCAGCGGCGTCACGAACCTTGGCGACATGTTTGACTCGTAGCCCGGCGCCACTGGCCCACGTGTCCACTGGCGTCGGTGTGAGGACACCGCTTCGGCCGGCGGGGCGTGGTGGCGCAGTCACTACCGCAAGGATCTCAAACCGAGGGTCCGCAGCTACGGCGCGAAACGACGGGACCGCGAATCCACCACTGCCAAACAGGATCAGGCGACTACTTGTGACTATGCCCTCGCAGTACGTTGCGGCGCCGCGCAACGACGGCCGCTTCCGGGGAGCCATCTGGCTCTTCATCGTCGTCCTCATTGACGGCGATCAGTTGATCCATAGAGTCGAGATAGTCGATGTAGAGGGTGCCAGCGAGATGATCTAGTTCGTGCTGCACGGCGCGGGCTACGAATCCATGCTCGCTGAACTTGTACGGGCGACCGGCGCGGTCCTGCGCCTCGACCCAGACGCGCTCTTTGCGCGTGATCTCAGCGACGTAGCCAGGGATTGAGAGGCAGCCCTCTAGATCCGTTTGATCGCCAGTGTCCCGCACGATGCGTGGATTCACCAGTTCATAGGTCTTCCCCTTCGCCTCAACAACGGCAACGTTCAGGGGTTCGCCAAGTTGCGGCGCGGCGAGTCCAACCCCTGGCGCTGCGCGCATGGTGTGGGCGAGATCATCCAACAGGGAGTGGAGCAACTTTCCGAAACTCTCAACGGGCGCGCCCGGAAGACGCAGCCGTGGGTCACCGAGGAGCAGGATCGGACGAACACTCATGGCGGGATTCTAGCAAGCGCTACAGGAGCGTCTCTGGGTCCACATCTATCGTGAGGTCGCGTCCACGGATCAGCGGCAGGTATGGCTCAAGGTCTACGGCCCGAAGGATCAGATTCTCCCGCCAACGCCCAGCCCGCCGTGGCACCCAGGCGGGAATCGGTCCGAGGATACGCGCCCGATCATCGCCCGCCGCGACAGCGGCGGCGCGGAGGGTGGTTGCCAGGCCCTCAATGCTGTGCCGCGCGCCAGCAGCGGTTGCCGCCGCCGCACTCACCTTTACGGTGCGAAGGAACGGCGCTCCACCGGCCGCCTTTCGCAGCCCGATCTCGCGGGTACGCCAGGTATCAACGCTCCCCCCGCGGGCGATCTCCACCGCCGCCGTGATGGCTGGGTCGTCGGGTCGATAGCTTTGGATCACCGCCACACCCGCGTGCGCACCGCGCCCGAGTCGACCCACCGCCTGAACAACAAGCGCTACCGCGCGCTCTGCCGCGCGTTCGTC
>JBDLWN010000068.1:0-4126 GCA_039804225.1 Chloroflexota bacterium | reverse complement strand
GGCTTAGGTCAGGGGAGGGGTCGGTACATCTCTTAGTAGATGCATGCATACTGTCTTACCATGTTTGGTTAGACTCCCATACCATGTATGGTCACACTGTTGTGATACCCTTCTTTGGGTTGTGTCGGACAAGCTAGTGTAAGCGGTCTTCGCCCACTTCTTCCCTCTCGATCGCCTGTGGGGGATCCGAGGAGCTACTCTCGAACTCTCGCAACAAGTGGAGCCTCTACCGAGGATACTTTACAACGTTGCCCAATGAGTTCGGCAGAGTCGCAACCCCGCCTCATCGCAGCCAAGTTCGCTGGTCAGAGGGGGCCCCAATTCACTCAGTGGGCGAAAGAGTTTCTCGATGCTGCGGCAGGAAAGGGTGACGAAGATGGAAGCTGGGCTGACTGTTACCTGGGACAAGACCCCCAGGCCGGCCTATCAGCTGTCCAAACGCGCCGCCGTACCCAACGCCGACGGGAAAGCTACTCGGCTCTCCTGCTGCATATGGACGACGACTCGCTCAAGGCTGTGATCCGAGCCGAGGCTGGACCACTAGCTGTCAATCCACAAGACAGATCTAATGGCCGAGTTGCCTGGCTGGTCCTTCAGCGCGAGTGCGACGAACCCGCATCTGCTTTACACATCAACACCAAGATCCTCGAGTACAACGGGCTGACGATCTTAAAGGACGTAGGCGTCACCGAGGCGACGATCACCGACTTCAACCGTCTGATCGTGAAGAAGAACTCGGACCTGCCTTTGGCCAATCGCTTCAGTGATGACTCGATGACTGAAAAGATGCTCGGTGCAATCATCCTCCCGCCTACCCTCGCTCAGATCGCCGATTCGCTGCTGCAGTGCCCCCCGGGCAATCGCGACGCTCGCTTCTACACGCAGCCTGTGGCTGCTGTAGGTGTGCTTCCAGCTGTCCCTGGCGGATGGATCCGTCGCGCTGTCGTGCAGTATTTCGACGAGATGTGGCGCTCCGCATTCAAGCGAGGCGAGCTCAAGCCTGCCGCGCCAACTGCACGGCCAACCCGAATGGGCCCATCTAACCGTGCCGACGGCATGGCCGCGGAGGACGCCAACGCTGCCTCTGAGGAATGCTACGCCACTGACTACGATACCTTCGAGGATGCCTGCGCCGCTGCCACATCCCAACTCGTCTGGAACTCGTACGAAGGCATGACCGTCGACGAGCTCGCTGCATTCATGGACTCGCTGGATAGCGAGATCGCGATGGCCGTCATGAGCGCCCTCGAGCAAGAACTGTGCTGCTTCAACTGCTTCGGGCTCGGCCATCGGCAGGCTGAGTGCCCTTCGCCGAAGGCTGACCGAACGCAAGTCATCGATCGCCTTATGTCGCTCATCACGCGGATGAAAACCTCCGGTGCTCGCCGTGGCCCGTTCTCTGGTCTCAGCCGTGGCGGGCGAGGCGGACGTGGCCGTGGCAATGGTGGCCGCGGTGGCCGCGGTGGATACCGAGGTGGCCGCGCGCCGTTCAGGCCCGTCCGAGCGACCGGAAATGCGGCCAAGGAAAAGGAAAACTCGGAAGTCGGCATGCAAGCCGAAACAAGCCCGGGTATTCCTAACCAAGAGCGCGCACCCGGCGCATCTGTGAATGAGATCGGCGCCGCCGCTATCACCAGTGACGAAATCGATCCTCTAGATATCTTCGGCGAGCCAATGCATGCCACGGAGGGAGCCCAGGAGGTGTACGGATGGCCATTTCCCGCCCCGGCGAATTCTCCGATGCGCCGCGCCGTCGTCGCCTGCGCGGGAATCGCCCTCGGCGGTGTCCTTCTGGCTGTAGCCGCTTCTCGGCGCTACCTGCCCACGCCTCGCCGCCTTGCCACCATCCTGGTCGTCGCGGGGGCTCAGACCGGACATGCCCTCGCCCCTCCGACCCAAGCTGCGCCGCCGAATAGTGCTCGTCACCTGGGCCCGACGTCGATAGCCACCGCCGCCGCCATCGGTGCCGTGGCTGGTTCCCTGCTCAACCAGCACCTCGAGGCGGAGCCGTGCTTCACCTTCTCGTGTGTCGACACCTCCCTCATGCCTGCGGAATTTGCCTTCCTCGGCGACCGGATTGCGTCTGGCCTGATGACCCCGATATACAGTCACCACGATGGAGTCGCAGAGATGCTCATCGACAGCGGTGCCACTAGTCATATGGTGGACAACGCACATAAGCTCTCCCGCATCACGGCCACCAATCCGCGCGGGCGCGATGTTCGTGTTGCTAACGGTCACGTTATCCGTGCTACGCACGTGGGTGAGATGGACGTCACCGTGAACGCCCGCTACCGACGCAAGGCGAACAAGCACGAAAACTGCGCGACGGTGATGACCCTCACCGACGTGCTCGTGGTGCCCGGGCTCAACACGGACCTGTTCTCCTGCAATGCTGCCTTCGAGCGCGATGGCATCCGATCGTACTTTAACGATGAGCGTCACCTCGTCCTACCCGACGGAGGCAAGGTTACTTTTGTCGAGGGCGGAAACAGACGGAAAAGCCTCATCAAGTACCACCAGACGCGTGCCGACGCCTACCTGGCCGCGTCGTCCACTGGAGCGGCAAATGACATGGTCCACAACATGCTGGCACACTTCTCGCCCGACAGAATCGCGATGGCTCGGGCGCGTATGAAGACGAGTTCATCCCGGTCGCTGCAGATCGATGCGCAAGAGATGCCTGAGACATCAGCGCTCAAGCACGCATCGCAAGGCTGCGTGCCATGTGGCCTTGGCGGGGCGCACAAGCCAAGCATCTCGCATGCCCGACCGCGCCAAAATGCTGCCGTTGGTGCCTTTGGTGACTCTGTCCACGTCGACCTCTGTGGACCCTATCCGGCTTCAGTGCATACGGGATTCAAATACGTCATTGGCTTCGCTGACCGCGCCACCCGAGAGGTTCATATCTACTTCCTCGTCAACAAGACTGCTGAAGAGGTACGTCACGCTATTGAAACCTTCGTGTCAGACAATGGTCGTGTCAAGCAGTTTGTCTTCGACAACGGGGGTGAATTTACGGCAGGAACTGTCGAGCAGCTACTCAACGAGATGATGACTAGCCGCAGGTTCTCAGTGCCGTACACGCCCCAACGCAATGGCCTCATCGAGCGTTTTTGGTATACCCTCAATCGCCAAACGAGAATCCTGCTCGCGCACACCAACCACGCAGAAGCCCTTTGGCCATTCGCGATGAGCCACGTGGTCGCGATCCACAACAGCCTGCCTACGAGAGCGCTAGATCCGCCGATGGCACCATCGGAGGCTCGCACAGGCAAAGTCCCTTCACTCAAGCGCTTCTCCAAGGCCGTCTGGGGATGCGATGCAATTGTTAACCTCCCTACTCCTGCCGGGGCAACCAAGCTATCACCTACGGGGGTGAAGGCTAACTACTTGGGTGTGGACGCCCGCCGCTGCGGTGAGTTCTTCTTCATCCCGGCTCTGAACAAGGTCGTCAGCCTCGTGAACGCGGTGAAATACTTCCCAACGGAGTTCACGCCCATAAGGAACGCGCCGATCCCGGCCCAGCCGCCGACTAACCAGGCCACGGTGATGCCCATCCGGGCTATCGGGAACTACCAGGTTGTAACGGCTGTACCCGCCGCTGCGAACAATCTCGGCCTACCGACTGCGATGGCTATCCCGATCAACATCTCGCCGGACCAGGCAGCGATGGCAGACTTGCTCAGCGTGCTCGAGCAATCGCCGCTCACTGGGTCCTCCGTATACAGCTCAAGCTTCATCTCCGACTGGTGCTTCGCTGTCGACGCTAAGGCGATCGTATCACAGATCGACGATGCTCCCAAGGACCACCAAGACATTCTCGGCCGACCCGATGAAGAAGAGTGGAGAAAAGCGGAGATCCTTGACTTTGAGGCTAAGATGCGCAACGGGGCATTCGGGATCATGGGCCGCTCCAACATGCCTGCTGGCTTCAAGACTCACAGACTGAAGTACACGTACATGAACAAACGCGACCCGATCACCAAGGATCTGATCGAGCGCCGAGCTCGGCTGGTCGCTGCCGGCTACACGCTCAGAGCTGGAATCGAGTACACCGAGACCGCCTGCGGGACAATGCGAGGCTCGAGCGTGAGAGCCCTCCTCTGCTGCGCGAGCATCGACG
>JBDLWN010000067.1:0-2907 GCA_039804225.1 Chloroflexota bacterium | reverse complement strand
CTCTCGTGTCTGGCTGGAGAGTGAGCGCAACGTCGAGTGTGTTAGGGGACGCGCCGCACACACTTGTGCTCGACGCGGGTGGCACGCTGACCGCTGGCACGGGCGTTGGCTGGTACGGCAGCCCGCTTGTTCGCGAGAGTCAATTGAGCGGATATGGATGGGATCGAGTGGGTGGTGGCGTCTCACGCTCACGCCGCGCGGCTTGGATCACCGCACTCGCAGCTACTCCCGATGGACGTGTCGTGGTGGGTGGCGTTTTTGATGCAGCGGGGAGCTCCGGAGCGCAGCACATCGCTGTCTGGAGTTCTGCAAGCCAGTCCTTCAGCGCGATCGGCGAGGGACTCGCCGCTGAGCCAGATGCGCTGGCAAGCTCTGTCAATTCTGTCGCGTATGCGGCGCTGCGACTTCGAAGTGTGAGTCCAAGCGGACGTGGACGCGTTTGCATCACGGCGTGGGGTGCGGCTTCTCCCTCCAAACCTGCCGCACCCGCGTTGACTGCGAAGCGCACAAGCATCACCGTTGGATGGGGAGCGCCGACCACGGGAAGTGTGCCGTTCGGATGGATTGCGGAGGCAACGGCAAAAGGTCAGAACAGCCGCTCGTGCCGTGCCGACGCGAGCGAACGGAAGTGCACGATCGCCAACCTGACTCCTGGTGTCACGTATAGCGTTCGGCTGGTGGCCTACACGATTCCAGCTGGGCCATCACCGCGTTCTGATGTGGTGAAGATCGCCACCAAGAAGTAGGTCAGCGATTCACGCTGGTCCGGGCGTGGAACGTTAGACAGATGGCCCGTTTCCGCATGCGAAGATAGACGCCGTGACGAGTGTGTGGCAGACAGGAAAGACTGGGCGTGACGGAGGCGATCGGCCCGTCACCCGCGGTCCCGCACCGCGTGCGGCACGTGATGGATACACTCCTTTTGCCGCACAGCACGGGTTTGTCGCCGCCTACGAGGCTGGCCTTGCTCGTGGGCTTGGAGATCGTCTCGGCCAAACGCTAGTCGTGACCCAACCCGAAGCCTGGGCGATCGTCGAGCCAAGGTTCGGGCGTGCGCCTGCCGCTCTCGTCTCTGCTAAGGCGTTAGATCAAGAGACGCTTGATGCTCTCGCGCGCGCGGCACCCGATGGTGTGACCGTGGTTGGCATTGGCGGCGGGACAGCGATGGATGTGGCGAAGTGGATCTCATGGCGGCGGAAGCTCCCGCTCGTGCAACTACCAACGCTCGCTTCAGTTGACGCCTGTTTCACGCGCATGAGCGCGCTTCGTGATGGTGAGCGCGTGCGTTACGACGGTGACGCGGTTCCCGATGAGGTGCTGATCGACTACGAGATCCTCGGCTCAGCACCTCTCGCGCTCCTCTCTGCTGGGATCGGCGACGTCCTCTCGTGCCTCACCGCACTCGCCGATTGGAAGCTTGCGGTCGCGAAGGGGATTGACCCTGCGTGGAACGAGGAGGGTGCAGACGCGTCTGCCCGCTACATCGATGCTCTTGAGGAGGCTGCGCCAGAGATCGCCGCACGTTCAGAGGCGGGGATTCGCGCGCTGATGGAGTTACATCGCGAGATCGGGTGGCGTTGCCACGATCTTGGGCACGCGCGCTTTGAAGAGGGGAGCGAACACTTCTTCGCCTACTGTTTTGAAGCGGTGACGGGTCGCACGATCATGCACGGTGAGCTCGTGGTGATGGGGGTGCTCGCAATGACTGCACTAACCGAGATTGACCACGATCGCGCGCGGAGAATCGTGACGGCAGCAGGCACACGTTGGAAACTCAGCGACCTGGGGGTCACGTGGTCTGAGGTCGAGGCGACGCTCCGCGCACTTCCGGAGTTTGCACGCGCCGGCGGCTATTGGTACTCGCATGCCCACGAGCGAGCGATCGGAGAGGCCGAGTTGGCAACTGTCCGGCGTGCCCTCGGCGCTTGATGCGAGAATCAATTCGTGTCTAACCTTCGCGTTGCCCTCACATTTGATGCTGAGCACCCCGACCGTCCGCATCATCTGGTTGGCGCGGAGGACCGTCTGCGTGAGACGCTTGGATCGCTCGACGTGCACGGCACCTTCTTTGTTCAGGGACGCTGGGCCGAGGCCTTCCCTGATCAGGCGCGTCGCATCGCAGACGACGGGCACCTGATCGGGAACCACTCGCACTATCACGCCAAGATGCATCTGCTCACTGAAACTGGGCTCGTTGAAGACATCAAGACGGCCGCTGGCGTGATCGAAACGATCTGTAAACGCGATCCTGCACCGTGGTTCCGTTCGCCGTTTGGCGCTGGTGCAAAGGATCCACGCGTGCGCGCTGCGCTCGAGCAGCTCGGCTACAAGCAGGTGCTCTGGAGCGCATCGGGTGATGATTGGGATCATCGCGAGACAGCGCAACACATGGAAGACGCAGCGGTAGCGAGCACGCTCGCGCATGGTGACGGAGCGATCCTCCTCTTTCACGCATGGCCTTCGTATACGCATGAAAAGATCTCGCGCATTGTCTTGCGACTTCGCGAAGAGGGGGCCACGTTCGTGACGGTAGATCAACTTGAAGCGAAGGAGATTCCAGATAACTTTGGCGAGGTTGACTGGTGACCCAGATCGTGAAACGGCGCAGCGAAGCTAAGGCGGCGCTGATCGTAGGCGTCGACGGCGGAAACTCGAAGACCGACATCCTCGTGGCTGACACGAGTGGCGCGCTGCTCGCTTGGGTTCGTGTCGGGGGGACCAATCCGCAGGGAATCGGACTCACCGCGGCAGCGGCGCTCGTCCGATCTGGCATAGACGCCGCGCTTGTGCGCGCCAGGCGCGGCGGACAGCGACCCGAGGCGGTTGCGCTCTGCATGGCCGGGATCGATACACCGCGGGATGCGAAGGCGGTGCGCGGCGCACTTGCCGGTCGTGGTGCTGCGCGGA
>JBDLWN010000066.1:0-2712 GCA_039804225.1 Chloroflexota bacterium | reverse complement strand
AGGGTATGAGAAGCAGATCATGTTGAGCCAGGATGTCTGCCACGACTCACAGCTGCTCTCATACGGTGGCAACGGATATACGTATCTTCAAACAACGTTCTTGCCGCGACTGCTCGCGGCGGGAGTTGATCAAAAGACCGTTGACCAGATCACGATCACGAATCCTGCGCGCGTCCTGACACTGGTAACGCCGAGCGCGTAGCGCCCGACGCGATCTGCGCGCGCCCAACTCGCGCGCCCATCTGCGCCGCTATTTGCGCCGCTATTTGCGCGCCGCCACCATCACACCGCCAAAGAGGATCAGCGCCCCCACAAGCTGCCCTGGGGTGGGGATCTCACCAAAGATGACCACCCCTGCGACCAGCGTCATCAGCGGCTGCACGAAGAGGAGCACCGAGCCGACGACGCTTGGGAGGTGCGGGATCGAGGCGTTGATCAGCGGATAGCCGAGTACCTGAGACATGAGGGCGAGCAGCACCAGCCAGCCGACCCCAGGCCAGATCTCCGGCGGAAGAAGTGCGCCGTCCAAGAGCGCGAGGAGGAGTGAGACGGCAATGGTGCCGATGGCTGAGTCGCGCAGCATCGTGAAGGGGCCAACGGCGGCCGAGCCGGTCGCGCTGGTGGAAATGCGACGCGTGATGATCAGATAGAGACCGTAGAAGGCGGCGGCGCCGAGTCCCCAGAGGACGCCGAGTGCTGGGTCACTTCCCGCGGCGATCACGGATGGGTCGGCGAGTCCGTTGGCGCCAAACGGATCGAGCACGCGCGCGAGCATGAGGAGTCCGATAAAGGCGAACGGGATTGCTGCAAGTGCGCGACCCGGCGTGCGCTCACCGGCGAGCGCAGCGAAGAGTCCCACCGCGAAGACCTGCGCATTCGGGACGACCGTGGCGAGCCCAACGCCGAGCAGCGGGATTGAGACGTGGAAGCACTGCAGATCGAGCGCGAAGAGTCCGCCTGCGATCAGCGCGAGCGCGCGATCACGCGGCGTCGCACGGTGACCTTCGCGTCGCGCGAGCAGCGCCAAGAACGGCAGCGCGACCGCGCCACGGAAGAGCGTCACCACGGCGGGTGATGCGCCAGAGAGCTTGGCGAGTGGCGACGATTGTGAGATGGCGAGCGCACCGATAGCCGCGCCGAGACGCGGATGTCGTGTGGCAAATCCGAGCGGCGCCGAGCGCACCTTGGGCGTCACTCGTACTTATCGCGTATAGGAGACGCTACCGTCGGCGGCAACGCTTACCGTGATGGGTCGAAGCGGAGTTCGCGCTGGACCAACGATCGCGTCACCGGTAGAAGAGAACCGCGCACCGTGATTGCTGCAGTAGAAGCTACCGTTCGCCGGCTCCCAATCCACGTTGGTCCCTTGGTGTGTACAGGCACGCTCAAAGGCGCGATACGTCTCGCCATCTTTCAGCAGAACTGCTGCCGTTCCACCTGCCGAGAAGTTGAGCGCCTGGCCCGCCGAGAGCGAGTCGCCGCCTGCGATCAACGTCCCAGCGACAGATCCGCCCCCACTTGGGGTCGGGCGCGGTGTTGGCGGCGCCGTGGCCGCGGGCGTCTCACTCGCGATTGGTGACGAACTCGGTGTGACGCCACTCGGGCCAGGGGTTGGCGACATGCTTGAAGCTGGGCTCGGATCGGAACCGCTGCTTGACGAAAGCAGAGAGGCAAGCCGAGAACGATCAAGTGCAACAAGTGCAAGCAGTGTGAGCAGCACGCCGCCTCCCGTAACGAGCGCAGCCCGTCGATTCGGATCGTACCCGCGGGTAGCTGGCGCCCCAGCGCGCAGGACGCCACCATCACCGATCGCGGCCAGAGCGAGGAAGGCAACAAGATACGGAAGA
Organism: Chloroflexota bacterium; assembly: GCA_039804225.1. Classification (GTDB taxonomy): domain Bacteria; phylum Chloroflexota; class Limnocylindria; order Limnocylindrales; family Limnocylindraceae; genus Limnocylindrus. The sequence continues at coordinate 865 of JBDLWN010000066.1, read as the reverse complement.
TCGTTCCCGTAATAGAACGGGGTGACACCCCACGAAGCCGTCAGCGTGAGCGAGAGTGAGATCAGCGCTCCGAGTAGCGCGCCAACTCGAACCCAAGAGCCACTAAGGAGCAGCGCTCCAACGACGAGTTGGGAACCCGCCATCACCGCTCCGATCAACACAGGTTGTCCAATCGCCACCGCCTCAACGAGTGGCGCCAGCGGTCCCCCCGACGTGACGAATAGGCGAAGGGTGTCGCCAATGGATCCGACGCCGTCTTCCTGGAGAAACCTCGAATCAAGGATGAGCTTGTCTACGCCGGCATACAACATGGTTCCGCCGAGGAAGAGTCGCAGCAACACCGCCGCCGTGGGCACGCTCATCAGTGCCGCACCCCACGGTCGCAGCCGCTCGCTGAGCAGACCTCTCTTGGCGTACCGCACGGGCTTCTTACTCATGGGACCACTTTAGCGAGTACTAGCTCGGCACGACCTCTCGGCCAGCAAGGTGTTGATCCATGCGCGGGGTCCATGCGAGGCGACCATCGTGATAGACGCCAAACGCCGCAGCGTCGGGATCACGATCGATCCAGGCAAGCGCTTCGTCTCCCATGAGGATCCCAATCGTTGCCGCAGCATCGGCGCGCGCGGCGGATGGATGGACCACGGTGAGCGATCGCCACGCACGTGCAGCAGTGCCAGACCGCGCGTCAATGATGTGAGCCCCGCGTTCCGCAAGCCCTGAGGTCGCGACGGCAAGGTCGCGGACAAGGAGCGGTGCCACGATCGCCCTTGCGTTGGCCGGATCTACGACGCCAACCCCCCACCCGCGCGCATGGCTCTCCTCTCCCGCACCCGAGCTACCTGCGGCATAGAGATCGCCCCCT
>JBDLWN010000065.1:0-2817 GCA_039804225.1 Chloroflexota bacterium | reverse complement strand
CAGCACTTTTTACTCGAACTGCGCAGTGAACTTTGCGCCAGGTGATGGGTCCGGACAGGGCGGCGCGATATACGTGGGTGGTGACGACGACCTGGGATACGATCTCCACGTTGAGGCGAGCCGATTCGCATCCAATGGCGCCGACGCCGATGGTGGCGCCATCTTTTCGGCCGTGGTGCCTGTTCGCTCGCCGTTAGCACTGCATCGAAACACCTTCGTCGAAAACGAGGCGGGTCTCGACGACGACTGGGGCCAGGGCGGCGCGGTGCGGATCTGGTTCGCCAATCGAGACACCAGAATCGCGGAGAACGAGTTCCTCCGCAACGCGGCCGACCAGGGCGGGGCGATCTCCATGAATGACGGAGTGGGGGATGACCCACTCGCATTTCGTTGGGTGCTCACGGGCAACTACTTCCACGGCAACTCTGCGACTCAGAACGGCGGAGCCCTGCACATGGCGCTCGACAACTCCGGCCCAGTCTCGCCCAGAGGTGTACGTCGCAATACCTTCGCCGCCAATATCGCCCCAGTAGGCGGCGCGGTGGTCGTGGAGTCGGATGCAGGCGGCGAGCGCACCATCCAGCGACGCTTCGCGCGCGCACTTGCAGAGAATCGCTTCCGCGGGAATATCGCAACCATGAGTCGCCGCTACGCGAACATAGGCGTTCACTTCGATGAGTGATGCTGACTACGGATCATTGCGCACACCCGTTCGTCATTCCGGCGCCTCTTTCTAGAATCCAGTGATCCGTCTCGCCGCGCTCCTCCTGGGCGTAGCTCTCACCTTCTCGCCGCTGCTTGCCACGCCAGCCCGTGCGATCGGCGCGAATGATATCTACGTTGGATCGAACGACGACTCAACTGGGGCAAGTTCGTGCGACGATCCTGATTTCAGCACGAACGGAGATGACGAAGGGCACATCAACCTTGCACTCGACGCGGCGCTGGCGGCTGTTGACGACGACGGAGACGTCATCATTGTCTGCAACGGACTTTACGAATACGACGATTCAACACTCGTGCATGATGCTGACGAGGGCAGATACGACAGCATCACCATCCACGCGGAGACGTCCAGAGGCGTGATTCTGGACGGCGCTTTCGTCGGGCATGTTGGGCTGCACTTCATCAACACCGATATCGAAGTGGTCGGGATCGTATTTCAATCCCTCGCTCCGGCGATCTTGGCTGAAGGTGTTGGGCACGAGCTACTCGTTGAGGAAGCCTCCTTTTATGGCAATCAGGCGAACTGGGGTGGCGCCATCAGTGCAACGCGGATGAACGTGACCGTGGTTGACAGCGTGATTGGCGCTGTGGCCAACGATCCCGACACGCTTCCACATGAATGGTTCAACTACGCCTCGAGCGATGGCGGAGCAATCTGGGCGACTTCAGATATCCCAGCGCTCGTAAGCATCCAGGGCTCGACCTTTGTGGGCAACCGATCAGATGAAGACGGCGGTGCCGTGTGGATTGGGGACGCAGTCCGACTCGAAGTCAACGACTCGACATTCCTGTCAAATTTTACGAACCCTGATGTTGAACATTGTGGCGGAGCGATCGCACTCGCAAATAGTGCCGGCGCCACGATCACGAATAGCATCTTCAGGGAGAACAGCGCCTTTACAGGAGGCGCAGTTGAAGCACATGCGTACTGTTCCGGCGATGGGTTCTCTACCTTGGAGGTCAGGCGAAGCACGTTCGTGGGAAACCAGGCTGAGTGTGCGGGTGGAGCCATTGAGGCGCGATCGGTTGAAATTAGTGATAGCAAGTTCGCCCGCAATTATGCAACGGTGTGTGCGGGGGGTGCGATCGCAGTGCCAGAGATCGAATCAGATGCAGAGGTGCGCATCGAGCGGAATGACTTCACAGGAAACACGCTTGGAGATGCCTGCTGTCATGGTGGGGCGCTTTATCTCTTCTTTGAGTCTTCGGGGGCTCCACGCATCCGAGCGAACCGCTTCTCAGGAAATCACGCCGAGCTTCGCGGCGGCGGGACCGTGATTTGGGGTGAAGGCCGCGTGGTGGATCTGTCGGGCGTGCAGCGCAATACGTTCATTCGCAATACGGCGGCCCAAGGTGGCGGGCTTGCCCTCCTCGGCTGTATTGAGGAAGGCGGAGGCTTCTCCGCGGCCCAAGCCGGGGGCCTGACACGCCTCAATCGCTTTGTCACTAACCGTGGAGGAAACAGGCGGACAGCCAACCTTGCCAATCTCCAGGAGCAGTGTGACGCGCCAGGTTGATGGCGTGAGAACTAGTTGAATGCGTGAAACCTGAGGAGGAGAACGATGCATCGTAACGAGTGGATCACCTTTGCCCTTTCCGCAGCCCTCATCTCCGATGTTCGGCTTGGGGGCTCTCCTGTAGCCTGCCCCGCAAGGTGAGCTCCCTTGATGGGATTCAGGCCGATCCTGAACGCTGTCCCGGTTGGCGACCAGATTGCGGGTCGGCCGAAGGGGGGTTTTGTAACCAAATTCCTCCTCACAATGGACGATACTTGGGGTACTGTATGGGTCAGACGGAGTGATCAGGCCTCGGCTGAGGCGCTGGATTTGGGTCTCTTTGGGCATGTCGCTATTGTGGAGTTTGGTCAACTTTAGGAGGAGGAATAGATGTTGAAATTGAGACTAGCTTCAGTGGCGTTCGCGAGTGCCCTCATCGGCGCGATCGCGATCGCCCCAGCTCCCGTGCGAGCCGTTGCAGGGGAGGACTTCTATATCTCCGACAACGCAGCGGCCGCATCGGTCGGCGTCGGGACCGGCTGCGCCCTTCCTGACGTGCAATACGTGGAGGTCGACGGGCTGGAAGACGCCCTCG
>JBDLWN010000064.1:0-5032 GCA_039804225.1 Chloroflexota bacterium | reverse complement strand
GGCGTCGCGGTCCATGCCGTAGTAGCGCCCACCGATGCTTGCAATCTGAGCGGTTGGCGCCACCTGACTCATGCGCTGTTGGAACGATGCAAGGGCCGCGGCAGCAGAGCGTGGGGGTGTGTCGCGGCCATCGAGGAGGAGATGAACAAGGATGCGCGGGGCACCAGCCTCATGCGCGGCGCGCAGCACCTCGATCGCATGGCGATCGTTGGCGTGTACCCCACCACTCCCAAGCAGCGTGATGACCTGAAGGCCGCTCTCTTGCGCAGCAGCCAGCGCACTACGGAGGCCACCCATCTGCGCAAACGAGCCGTCGGAAATCGCCGCATCAATGCGGGGAAGGTCTTGCGGTACGCGCTGTCCACTCCCAATGTTGAGATGCCCAACCTCGCTGTTCCCCATCTGTCCAGCAGGAAGTCCGACCGCTTCACCGCTTGCTCCCAGTGTCGTGTGTGGGTGCTGTGCAGCGAGGGCACGCCAGTTCGGCATAGAGGCAGCCGCAATCGCGTCACAGGCGCCGCCGCTGCTGACGCCAAATCCGTCGACGACGATCAACGCCAATCGCGGTTTCGCACCCGCCATCATGCAGGCTCCGTCACGGCCAGAGCGGCGCGCACGATGGCCACAAAGCGATCCGCGTGGAGGGAGGCGCCACCGACAAGGAGCCCATCGAGGCCGGTGCGCGCCGAAGGTGTGCCGAACCACGTTGCGGCAGAAGCGGCGTCAACGGAGCCGCCGTAGAGCACGGGGAGCTCTTCACGATCGAGTGCACTCCGAAGGCCGCTGGCAATCGCCTCGGCAATCTCCAACGAAGCCGGATTTCCGGTGCCAATCGCCCAGATAGGCTCATAGGCGATCACGAGTCCTGCGGCGTAGAGTTGCGTTGCGCTGCACCCGGCGCGATCCGCGGCGGCGAGGGCCGCCGCACATTGAGCTTGCACGAAGTCGACACGCGCCGCGATGTCCGCGTTCGGAAAGTTATCGCCAAGACAGAGCACCGGTGCCAAACCGGCCGCCACAACTCGCGCCAACTTCCCGCCGACAGCCTCATCGCTCTCGCCCCGATCGCGTCGGCGTTCCGAGTGACCCACGATGATCGCAGGGGCAATTCCGACGAGATGCTCAGCAGGGATTTCACCCGTGAATGCTCCCGCGCTGCTGAGTGAGACATCTTGTGCGGCAACGTCAATTCCGGCCTCGGAGTACTCGCGACGGAGGAGTGAGGCGACGGGGACAAGACCGATTGCGCTCGGCGCGAGAAGAAGGCGAAGGGTCAAAGGACTCCCGTTGGCCTTGCGGGCGCTTACTAGAGGTTCGGCAATTGCCTTGGCGAGCGCAACCTCTTCGCTTGGCGGAAGGTTTGCCTTCCAGTTCGCAATTACCGTGATCTGCCGACTGCTCATGCGTGAATCATCGCAGAGGTTGCCCCGCTGAGCGGTCGTCTACCCGCGCCTCGCTCACGCGGCGCTCAACCGCGGCGAGGGCCCGCTGCACCGTGGAGCGCGCCAGATCAAGGTCCGCGGCAAGCTCAGAAAGGGTTGCATCGGGAGCCTCCGCTCGAGCGCGGGCGACCCGTGCGTGCAGTCCGTCTGACTGCAGAAGGTTCTCCGCCAGCGCCAAGTCGCAGGCTCGCGCCTGTCGCATCCCAGCGCGCACCGCACGGGTCAAGTTCGCTGTCTCAGCATTCACACTGCGATTCAGCGCCCCGCGCACCTCTCGGCCGATGCCGCGAGCCTCCATCTCGGCCACCGCAGCAGTTGCTCCGAGTCGGCGCAACAGATCAATTAGAAGGTCACGACCCTTCCATACAAGTAGCCCCTTGCCACGTCGCTCTCGACGTTGCCCGCCGAGTTGATCTCGCGAAGTGAGCAGTGCCAGATGGGTTGCCTCAACGGAGGAGACGTTGATCTCTAGATGCACGCTCCCTGAGGCGAGCGAGAGAGAGCCTCTGGCAAGGATGCGGCCGCGAAGGAGTGCAAGTCGACAGTGCTGCGCCGAGCGCCCACCACTTAAGTCAGCGGCGCAGCTCTCTGCTTGACTCCTAGGCGAACCTGCCGACATTCTTGTAGCCCCACGCTGCGCGAGCTCCGTACTCAACTCATGCACGGCGCGTGCAAGAGAGACGTCCGTGCGACGGCCGGAGTCCCCAAGCGCAGCCAGCTCCGCCTGTATGCAACAGGTGCGCGCCGGTCGGATTGCCGCAAGTTCATGACGGATCGAGGCGACAAGGTCCGCCTCCCCCCGACTCATCGTGTCCGTCGCGGCTCGCGCAGCGGGAGACGTAGAAGCGCACGCGAAAGGAGATTCGGTTCATGTAGATGCGGAGTTCTCCTTGAGGCGATATCGCGAACAAAGAGTGGCGGTCGCTTACGTCCCTCCGCATCGGTGGCGTGGTGCAGCGTTGGCACAATCGGCACGCCACCGACCGCCCCAGCCCGACGCGAGCTTGCAGAGTTCGCGAGGATGCCGTCAATGATTCCCGAACCGCCATGCGCCTCAAGCGCAGCGAGGTGAGCATCAAGGTCCATCCCTTCCGTCTCCCCCTCTTGCTCATCAACGTTCGCCACCCACACGAGTGGTGCGCGTCGCGCCTGGAGTGCGGCAAGAATTTCGGGGACGAGCAGGTGCGGGATCACGCTCGTGAAGAGCGAGCCTGGACCGAGCACGATCAGGTCAGCTTGCTGGATTGCCTTTAGTGCCGACGGAGTTGCTCGGGCTCCCTCAGGTGCGATGCGCATGCGATCGATATGGCGAGTGCGTGCTAGTTGCGCCTGACCTCGGACAGTCACCCCTTCTGTTGTAGTGCCGATCAGCTCCAGCGCTACCGTTGTTCCTGGTATCACCTCTCCTCGGACATTCAAGATGCGGTGCACGCGCGCCACGCCACGTTCAAGGTCTCCACCCTCTTGGTGGATAGCGGCTGCGAGGAGAAGGTTGCCGATAGCGTGCCCACGTGGTGCGTCTTGTTCAGCGGGGAGGCGAAAGCGCAGAAGATCGGCAGCGGTTGACTCCGCATCCGAGAGGGCCACCAGGCAGTTCCGCAGGTCGCCCACCGGCGGGATCCCGAGCTGCTCGCGCAACACTCCTGACGAGCCGCCGTCATCCCCCATGGAAACGATTGCGGTGAGATGCGCCGTCTCAAGCTTCAGTCCGCGAAGCGCTGTTCCAAGCCCAGTGCCCCCACCCAACACAACGATGCGGCGCCCGCGAGCCAGCCGGCGACGACGCTCGAGCAGTTCAAGGAGCGACACACCGGGTCTATCGGTGCGGTACGGGAGGATCGCCGCTCGCGCCAGTCCGATGAGGCCCACCCCCACAAGTACGAGTCCGACGGCCGCCGCGGCGGCGGCCCGGACCATGGGATTAAGGTCGCGCAGGGCCACCGCCTCTGCGATCTGCACAAGTGGATCTGGGAGCAGCGCCCCTGCTGCGAGCGCACGGACACCGCTGAGCGCACCGAGGGCAATAGCTCCCGCACCCAGGAGCGTCAAGAGCAGCCAGCGCTTAACGCCGAGACCAGGCTTCAGCCAACCGACTCGATTCACCGCTTAGGTGCGCTCCACATCTCGGTGATGCACGTGCACGGTGTGTGAGCCAGCCTGCGCTCTGAGCTTCAGGGCCAGCGACTCGCTGATTGCCACCGAACGGTGACGGCCGCCCGTGCAGCCGATTGCGATGCTGAGTCGACCACGACCGTCGCTGAGGTAGGTGTCGAGGGTGGTAGAGACGAACGCCTCTATTGCCGCCTCAATGGAGGCTCCGACGGGATCGCCCAGCACGTAGGTGGCCACCTCTCGATCACGGCCATCCTTCGGTCGCAGCTCCGGTACCCAGTGAGGATTCGCCACCGACCGCACGTCGAAGAGGAGATCCGAATCGAGAGGAATCCCATGCTTGTATCCGAAACTGGTGAGATGTACTGAAATTGAAGCATCCCCACCCAATACTTCTTGGACCAAACGGTCACGCAGTTCCCGAGCGGCAAGATCGCTGGTATCAATCACCGCGTCTGCGACCTCACGTGATGCGCTGAGCAGGGCGCGTTCGGCACGAATGGCTCCGGCAACGTCGCTCGGCGCATCAATAGGCCCACCGAGAGGATGCCGATGCCGCGTCTCGCTGAATCGCCGAATCAGTACATCGTCGCGTGAATCAAGGTAGATCACACGGCTCTCGGTAGCTATCGCCGAACTTGCAGCGCGAACCGAGTCAATCGTGGCGCGCGGGTCCCCATCTCGGGCGTCAATCACAAGGCAGAGGCGCGCGAATCGATCTGGCTGGAGTCGAATTTTTTCAAGAAGTGCAGGGATTAAATCGTTCGGTAGGTTATCGATGGTACGGAAGCCGACGTCTTCCAACGATTTCGTTGCGGTGCTCTTCCCAGCGCCCGAAAGCCCCGTTAGCAGAACAATTTTGTGCTGTGCTGCTGGGGCAACCACTAGCGCCCCCCAATGCGAACAAGCCAGATAGAAAGCTCATAGAGGAGATACAGCACAACTCCGAGGACGATCGGGCTGACAAGATCTGTCCCCGGTGTGGCGAAGGCGCCCACCACCACGGCGAGAACGAGCGCGTTGCGTCGCCATCGTTGGAGCTTTGCCGAGGTGACAACCCCGACTCGCGAGAGGAAAACCAAGAGGATTGGGTACTCCGTCGCCAAACCAAAGACGAGCATGAGTGAGCCCACAAATCCAAAGTAGCGATCGGCGGCAATCAGTGGGGTGAGATCGTCAGTGGCAAAGGAGAGGAGAAAGCTGACTGCAAATGGAAGCACCGCCCAGGCAACTCCAACGCCAATGACAAAGAGGAGTAGCGCGAGTGGGATCCATGGCCGAGCCGCTCGCCGTTCCGAGTCCGTGAGGCCCGGTCGAATAAACGCCCAGGCCTGCCAGAGCCAGATCGGCATCGCCAGCGCCACGCCGCCGATGAAGCTGAGTTGCAGTCGAATGCCAAACGCGTCCCCAACACCCACGAAGAAGAGTGGGGTGTCGTTAAGTGGGGTGCGCAATAGCTCGATGAGAGTGTCGGCCCA